>JAQVBZ010000012.1 GCA_028690055.1 Minisyncoccota bacterium
GCATTTCGATGATACACTTTTTCATAGAAGTAGTGGTTAAATTTAGCTTTGAGTTGGGTAACTCTTGTTTTAAGCTAAGCTTACCACTATTTTTGATTTATCCACCACACTTGTTAGTATAGAGCCATCTCTTTTTGCAATTCTTTCTCGATTTTTTTCCAAAGCTCCTTTAGGCGTCGCTCAGCAGCCTTATGATTTGCAGGTAAGTGTGTGGTTTTTTTGATAAGGAACCCCTCGTCATGTTCACGTATGCGTTGGTCTCCCATTCTATTCATTACTTCTGCGACATCTGCTCTTTCTCCAAGGTTTTTTATCCATACATAATAATCAGTGCCTATTATAGTAAAAGCAATCTCTTCTCTTCGCAGCATTTTTAGAACTGCTTCTTTCGAATGATCCGGTAATAGCAGTATCCTGATATTTTTGTATCGTATGCCTTCTACTTTTTCCTCTACGATTGATTCTATTTTTTTCTCTTCTTTCGATTTTTCGTGCTCCTTTCGTGCCAGTTGTCTTTGTTTCGCTCTGTCTGTTATCGCTTTGGTCCTTTCAAATTGCATTGCTTCTTGAGGACTGGTTGCGCCACCTGTATTGCTATCGTTAACTCCTGATCTTAGAACCTTTCTTACCGATACTTTCATTTTTTCTCCTCCTTTATTTATCTAAAGGTTTTTATATACAAGGCTTTATATGTAAGAACCTTTAAATAAATGTTTTTCAATGAACGATACTAGATACTAAGACAAAATACAAAAAATGTCAAATGTTTAGGCAACAGTATCGAAAATCCGGCACAAACTGCGATATATTGCTTCCCGGCTCTTTACTATTTCCTATTTTCTGCTAAAATATCCTTTCGGTGTAGCGCTTGTCCAAAGGGTGAAAAGCCCCTATACTTAAAGCGTACTTAAAAATAAAGTAATTCCAATATTATGAGTCTATTCCCTAAAAAAATTGAAAGTAAATTTACAGCTCACCTCAAAAATGTATTGCGGACATCGGAAGAGATGGCGCGTGATCTGTCGCAAAGCGAGATAACTATTGAACATCTCGTCTTTAGTATAATCTCGCAAGAGGGAAGTCTCGGGTCTAATATGCTCGGGGGTGAAGGTTTTGATATAAAGAAATTGCAGGGGCGGATCGAGAAGCTACCCAAATCTACCAAAGGCAAGGTAAAACTTTCCGACAACCTCAAGGACGTTTTTCAGGATATGACTTTGTGTGCGAGCCGTTACAACCATTCGTATATCGGTACGGAGCATCTTCTCTGCGCTATTTTGGAAAGCGATAATTCTCAGGCAAAGGAGCTTTTTGCGGCGATGAAGATTGACAGCGCGAAATTGCAAGAAGGTTTGGAAGCGATTTTGGAAAGTTCACTACGTTTCTCGGGCATCAAGGAACTTTCCGAGAATCCTAAGGGGGGCGTGGATGGCTCGGATTTGGGCATCTCCGGAATAAATTTCTCGGCGGGAATGGGAGAGATGCCGCAATCGGGAATGATGGGTATTCCCGTGGGACCGAAACAGTCGGCGCTGGATGCTTTTTGTGTCAATATGAACGACGAGATGGAAGAGCGGAAAGCGGATCCGGTAATCGGTCGAGAGAAAGAAATCGCCAAGGTGGTAAATATTCTTTCCCGTAAAAGCAAGAGCAATCCGATTCTGGTGGGCGAGCCGGGAGTCGGGAAGACGGCCATCGTGCAAGGACTGGCACGCAGGATAAATGATGGGGATGTGCCTAGCAATCTCTCGGGCAAGAAAATATTTTCTCTGGATTTGGGACTGTTGATTGCGGGAACGGTTTTTCGTGGGGAATTCGAGTCGCGCTTGAAAGACGTAATTGCCGAAGCGCAGGCGGACAAGAGTGTGATTCTTTTTATCGACGAAATCCATACTATCATCGGGGCGGGTAATACCGGCGGGGGAGGAAGCCTGGATGCGGCGAATATTCTTAAACCGCCATTGTCGCGCGGAGATATAGTTTGTATCGGTGCGACAACACTGGATGAGTACCGTAAACATTTTAAGAAGGACGCGGCGCTGGAACGCCGCTTCCAGATGGTATTGACGGAAGAGCCGACGACGGAAGAGGCCAAGCGGATATTGACGGGGCTGAAAAGCTATTATGAAAAGCATCACAATCTGACCATCACCAAGGAAGCGATCGAGGCGGCAGTTGATTTGAGCCAGAGATTTATCAACGACCGATTTTTGCCGGATAAGGCTTTGGACGTGCTGGATGAAGCGGCGGCGATGGTGCGTAGCCGCCACGGTAATAAAAATTATTTCAAAGAGATCAAAGCTCTGCGTCACCGCGAACAGGAATTGACGGAGGAAAAGGAAATAAAAGTTGAAGATGAAGATTATGAGGGCGCATTGGAAGCGAAAGCGCGGGAGTCAGAGGTGAGTAAGGAAATCAAAAAATTTTGCGATTTGCAGGACAAAGAGAATCGGACGAAAATCGAAGTGCCGGTGACCGAGAGAGAAATCGGTGAGGTAATCGAACAGGTGACGGGCGTGCCGGTCAATGAACTTTTGGAAGAGGAAAGGGCGAAGATGCAGGATCTGGAAAAAGAGCTCAAGAAAAAAGTCATCGGTCAGGAGGAAGCAATCGAGAGTATCGCACGCGCCATCCGTCGCAGCCGTTCCGGCATTGCGGAGGGTAACCGTCCTATCGGAGTGTTCATGTTTCTGGGTCCGACCGGGGTGGGGAAAACTGAGTTGGTAAAAGTGCTGGCGGAGACGATTTACAAAGACAAGAAGGCGCTAATCAAGGTAGATATGAGCGAATTTATGGAGCGGCACAATGTGTCGCGGCTGGTAGGCGCACCGGCGGGATATGTCGGATTCGAGGAGGGAGGAAAGCTCACCGAGGAGGTGCGTTTGCATCCTTACTCTATCGTACTCTTTGACGAAATCGAAAAGGCGCACCCCGATGTCTTCAATATTATGTTGCAGATTTTTGAGGACGGAGAGCTGACGGACGCGGCGGGTCGCAAGGTGGATTTTCGAAACACCGTTATCGTGATGACGTCCAATTTGGGTACGGAGGAACTGACACAGGAAGCGGGCATCGGTTTCTTTTCTGAGGAAGAGAAAAGTGAGCAGGGGAAGAAAGAGGACGCGCGACAACATTATATCGAAACCAAAGAAAGCGTGCTGGACGAACTTAAAGACGAATTCCGTCCGGAGTTTCTGAATCGTATCGATAAAGTATTAGTCTTTAATCCGCTAGGAAAGAAAGATATCGAGGCGATATTGAAAATCAAAGTCGAAGAACTACGCAAACGGCTGCTTTTGAGAAAAAACATCAAACTGACTATCGGCAAGGATGTGATGGAATCCATTGCCGAACATAGCTTTGATGCGAACGAGGGAGCAAGGCTAATCCGTCGCAATTTGCAGGAGATAATCGAGGACCCGATATCCGAAAAGATCGTGCGAGGAGAAATCTCCAAGGGAGGCAAGGTAGGGATTTCTATGAAAGGGAGTAAAATTGTGGTGAAATAACGTTTTCTTTAATGTAAGCAAAAACAGCAGAGTAGAGACCTGTTGTTTTTTATTTTGATGTTTATCTGTCATTCCGGAATTTTGCTACTGCAAAATATCCGGAATCTCGTAACTATGCAAGACAAATACTCTGTTTAGTTGTGTGCATATATTACCGGCTTAGTAGTGGGATCCCAGATATTTGCTTTGCGAATTCCGGGATGACAGCTTGTGGAGGGATTTTTACCAGAATGATAAAATGAAGGCTTTACGGCAGGACGTAGCGTTCAGGTGACCTGATTCGTTTTTCGCAATTGCGAATTGCCATTTTATTTCTGTCTCTGTTATAATTGATTTAATAAGATACAAATTATGCAAAAAATCTTTGCTAAAACTTTTGAATATTTTCTCGACCTGATTTTTCCGATTCACTGTCTCGGGTGCGGGAAGAATCGGGAGGAACTGGCGGCGCGGGAAAGGTGGATCTGCCCGGACTGTTTTTTGAAGATTATGCCGCGTGGCGAGCAGGTGTGCCCGAAGTGTAAAGAAGCGAGCGAGGGCGGGAGGACGCATAGTTTTTGCCGTGGTGATAATTTTTTGGACGGACTGTGGGCGGCGGTTTATTATGATGAATTTTTTGAGCGGGCGGTGCACGATTTCAAATTCAAATTTATCAAGGAGATATCCTACCCGCTTTCGGAGCTGATGGTAAGGAGTATATTGGAAACGCAGGAATTCGGTGAGTTTCAGGATATCGTTTTGGTAAATTATGCCAAAGACGAGGAGGAGGGGATATATTCGGATGAGCAGAAAAACGTGAAAGCGGAGACGATATTGATTCCGGTTCCTTTACATCCCAAAAGATACGCTATGCGCGGATTTAATCAATCTTTTCTTCTGGCGAAAAATATCGGAGAAAAATTTGCTTTGCCGGTTCGCGAAGATATTCTGTCGCGGACAAAAAATACCAAGCCGCAGAGCAAGACTTCTAATAAAGAAGAAAGATATAAGAATATCGAAAGCGCTTTTCTTTGCAGAAAGCCCGATGAAGTGAAGGGCATAAATATTATTGTGGTAGATGACATCTGCACCACTTCGGCAACGCTCAATGAATGCGCCAAGGAATTGAAACGGTGCGGTGCGAAAAACGTGTGGGGGTGGGTGGTGGCGAGGAAATAGTATTCGGGCATG
Source organism: Minisyncoccota bacterium (assembly GCA_028690055.1). GTDB lineage: Bacteria > Patescibacteriota > Minisyncoccia > JAHIHE01 > JAGLIN01 > STD2-77. The sequence continues at coordinate 4,680 of JAQVBZ010000012.1, forward strand.
AAATGAGATTGTGTGTATTAACCAATCCGGACATAGGTGATTAGCTATGGATAAAAAAAGAGCGTTAACCTTTAAAGGCTAGCGCTTTTGAATTTGAATAGGAAGGGTGTTTACCTCCTACTTTTAGATGATATGTTTATTTTTACGCTGCCGGTGGTCGGTAAATTCCATGGGAAGAATAACGTTCCACTCGGATTGGTTATCTCGGCAGCTACGATGCGTGAGGCGGCATCAGGAGTCATACCTTTTATTTCTATTAGCTTTCCGAAGAAGCTGGCGCATCTTTCTTTTTTATATTCGTCCATCTGTATCTGGACCTGCTGAAGTCGCGGACCATTAAGTATTCCGAGGCCTCCTTCAGTGGCCATGGCCAAGATTTCACTTATCTCTGAAGTCACCGGCCCATATAGGAAACCAAGTAACTGGAAGAGGGATTTTTCATCTTTGAAGGGGTTATTTTCCAATGCCCCATCCAACATGGTTTTCTTTATGAACGGTCTTGCGAGTCCCCATAACTCATCTGGAGTAATCTCACTGAGGATGTTGGTTAATGCGTCGGGATTTTCGCTGAAGCCATCCAAGATGGCAAGCTCGATCCGATTTTCTGCGCTTGTTTTCTCAGGAAATCCTTCCCCTTCCTCTTTTTCTTTCTTCTCTTTGTCCAGACGCATTTCGAGGATTGCGGCAATCATGATCTTCTTGGGTTTCTCAACCAGATAAAGTTCATCGACACCGATGCCTTTGAAATTGCATTTTTCCAGGAAGTTGAGGATGACGACCTCATCTTGTTCCATAAAAGAAGGGGCGATATTTCCATCGGATTTTTTCAATGTTGATATGAAGTCTTTCAATATGCCGTTGATGCGGATTCTTTCCTGTTTTTCTCTTTCTTCCTTGATTTCAAGCCCTTCCACTACCTCCTGGCAAACGGCGAGGGCTTCTTTGATAAATTCTACATAAGCTTCATTATCCTCGAAATTACTCATATCTGGGATTAATATCTTTGAGGAACAGAGTTTTTCTCTTATTTTATTAATCTTCGTGAGATTTTCATTTTCATTAGAGGCAGAACTTGTTATCTCATCCAGGCTTGTCATATCAAAAAATCTGATGGCATCCTTGAACGCTTGGACTTTTATTTCCCCGTCCAAGCCTTGAGGCGAAAGTACGCTATTGGAGATGATAGTCTGTCTTCCTTTTTCTATGGCAGTTGTAAGCATTTTTCTTAATTCCCTGGCGCCTTCCTTTCTTTCTTGAAAGGTGGTCGAGGTTTTTAGGTAGTGACGCAATTCATCAAAACCTATTTTTTCAAGAAGTTTATTTTGCTCCACATATTTAGTGTAGTGGAAAAACTCTTCGCTGATTTCTTTTTTTTCCAGTTCTTCCATAATCTCTAGGACCGCTGTCGCAGTCTTCTTACTAATTGGAAAATTTACCATGGTTATCTCCCTGTTTTTTGTTTTCTATAGCCGTTTTAAGTAAATACGCTATTTTAGTGTAGCATAAAAACATATAAGTGTCAAGATGCTTCGTGTAATGGAGCTGTAATGTAGAAGAGATTTGCAATATTCGATTTTCCGCCTTGTAACTGCATCGCGATGGTGTTATAATAATTTTAGGGTGATGATGATTGCGCCTCTTTATTTTATTATTACATATGCCTAAGCGTATCAAGGCCGGGAAAAGAAAACGAGCGAGCGAGCTGTTCTATTTTGTGATTCTGCTGTTATGTTTGGGGGCGGTGATTTTTTTGGCTTTCAAAACTTTTGCGGGCGATCTTATCCTCGATGCCGATATCGCAAAGGTCGAAGAAGTGGGGGCGAGTGAGCAGTTGGAAATCAATTTCAATCGGCCGGTCGCGGAGATGGGATTGGATAATATAGGGATAGAGCCTTTTATCGGTTTTGCTTATGAGTTGACCGAGGATAAACAAAACCTCACGATAGTGCCGAATAGTGATTTTGTTTTGGGACAGAAATATACGATTACTTTGAAAAATATCCGAGGGGTCTCGGGGTTTCCTCTCGGCAGTAAGAAACTGGCCTTCTATACCGAGAAGATAAAGAAGGAAACTGTGGCGATGGAGGCTGATACAGACGGACAGTATTTTGCCGAACTGACCCTCGCTAAAGATAAATATGTTCCGCCGGCGACTTCTACGCCTACCAAGGTTATTCCGGTCGAGCCGCATATTTTGGAAGGGAAATATATCGATGTCGGTATCAGCAAACAGCTTATGACTGTATTTGAAAACGGGAGACAGATAAACCAATTCAAGGTCTCGACCGGAAAAGTCGGAATGCCTACGCCGTTGGGGGAATTCAAAGTTCGGAGCAAGGAAACTAATCATTGGTCCTTTACTTACAAATTATGGATGCCGTACAGTATGAATTTTGCCAGCGGCTATTATATCCATGAACTTCCTTACTGGCCTAGCGGTTATCGTGAGGGGGAGAGCCACTTGGGTATCAGGGTTTCTCACGGATGTATCCGGTTGGGCATAGGTCCGGCGGAGTACGTTTTTAATTGGTCGGAAATCGGCACGCCGATATATATACATCAGTAGCATATTCAGTTTTTAGGATTTGTGGAGCGCAATGGCTTGCGCTCTTTTTCGTGGTTCGGGAATTTATTAGATATTTATTTATTTTTTATCGTGGAGTAGCAGACTTTAGTCTGCGCGGTTGTCCTAAGTTGCTAAACTCTCTGCAATCGCACGTTTTATTCGCATAGGATAGCCGCGCAGGTTAAAACCTGCTACTCCACTTATGATAGTTTATTGTAAAGGTTCGGCATCAGACCGAGAGATATCGTATTTTCTGTCTCGCTTCTGAGGCGAAGGTGAGAAAACAAATCACGGAAGCTAAAAAATAATCAACCCTTTTATATTTTTTGGGAAACAAAAAATAAAAGACAATGGACCGAAGTTCATTGTCTTTTTTGTTAGGGGTATCAGATTTTTATGCCTGCATCATCTTTGATCTTGGTGAGCAATTTCTTTACTTCCTCCAGCGCGTCGAAGTCGTAGATGGAAAGCGCAAGGACGTCGGGGTTGATTTTCTTTAGTTCCTTGATTTTCTTTTCCTTCTCTTCCGCACTGATGAGGTCGGTCTTGGTCAGAAAAATGTATTCTTTTTTTTCGGCCAGCTCCGGTTCGTATTTTACCAGCTCTTTGCGGATGATGTCGTAGTCGCGCTTGAGGTCGTCGGATTCGGCGCTCAGACAATGGATCAGGATGTTGGTCCGTTTGATATGGCGCAGGAATCTTGTGCCTAGGCCTTTGCCTTCACTGGCGCCTTCGATGAGTCCCGGGATGTCGGCGATGATGAGTCCGTAGAAATCACCGAGGTTAGGTTCCAGTGTGGTGAAGGGGTAAGCGGCTACTTTGGCGTCCGCCTTGGTAAGTGCGTTCAATAGACTGGATTTGCCCGCGGAGGGGAAGCCGATAAAGCCCACTTGGGCGATGAGATTGAGTTCCAAGGTGCAATCGAATTCTTGCCCCGGTCTGCCCTGTTCCGATTCTTTGGGGGTGGTATTGGTGGAGGAGCGGAAAGACCAGTTACCACGTCCGCCCTTGCCTCCACGCGCGAGTTGTATCTTGTCGTTGGGGGTCATTATCTCAAAATCTCTGTGAGTTACGAGATTGTGAGCGATAGTTCCGATCGGGACTTCGAGTATCAAGTCTTCACCGTTCCTGCCATCCAGCAATCGGTTCTGCCCGTCTTTACCGTCTTCCGCTTCGAACTCTTTTTTGAAACGGAATTTGCCCAGCGCGTTCAAATTGGAAGTGGCCGCCATATAGACATCACCGCCTCTGCCGCCGCTAGCTCCGGTCGGTCCGCGTCCGCCCTTGCTTTTGTCGAAAGCCACACAGCCGTTTCCGCCTTTGCCTGCGATGATCCTGATTGTTACTTCATCGATTAACATAAAATTGTGCTATTAGATTGATTATCTGTATAATTGACAGCCCATAACTTATAAAAGTATTCTTTTCTGGTCGGGATATGATCTGTCGTATCGCAGGCCTTTAATTATCTGCTATGGGGTATCGGTTATTCTAACACCTTGCCAAACAAAAAACAAGGAACAATCCTCGTTTTTTGTTTTTATTGGACTAGAATGCGCTGTTTTGGTCGTAACCTGAATCTTTCTTGAAGCCCTCTTTTTTCTCACGAGCTTCGCTGACAGTGATAGTTCTTCCACCAAATTCTGCACCATTCATCTTCTCGATTGCGGTCTGAGCCTCGGCTTCAGTAGCCATCTCAACAAAACCGAAACCTTTTGATCTGCCTGACATCCTGTCGATGATGATGATTGCAGATTCAACTGCGCCAGCTACAGAAAAAGCATCTTTCAATTCGTCCTCTGTGGTCCTGTAAGGAAGGCCACCTACATACAATTTTTTTGCCATGTTTTGATTGACGTTTTTTAATTAATCGTGTAAGACGACCTTTTGGGATTTTCTTGTCTGCAGCTTTTTGGCTCCTTGTATAAAATGCAATAAAAACAAAAAACTTGAGAAACCCTAACTAAAACTTACACTGTCTATATGTTACATCAAAAATTGAAAAAGGGCAATAGGGTGTTTCTGGCGCAAAATAGAGTTTCTGCTAGAATGGAATAAAAGCTAATAACTACAAAAATATGGCAAAAGAACAAGTACAAAAGGCGGTAGATTTCATTTTTGAAATGAACCAGCTTAAGCGGGAATATCGACGCGGAATGACTTTGACGGGAGTGCAAGTGCCGGACACGATTGCGGAACACGCACTGCGGGCGGCGCAGATCGGTTTTGTTTTGGCATCTATGGAGAATGAACGGGCGGGCAAGGAAATCGTGTCGGCGGAAAAAGTGGCATCTATACTTATTATTCACGACAACGCAGAGGCGCGGGTGGGAGACCAGCACAAGGTAGGCGCGCGCTATATGGATAATAAAGAGGGTGGGGCAAAAGCATTTATGGAACAGATTGAAGGCTTGGGAGGAAATATTGAGGATAAGTGGAAAAGTTATATGGAAGAATTTGAAAGCCGCGATACTAAAGAAGGAATTGTTGCCAAGGACGCTGACTGGCTGGAGACGGCTTTTCAGGCAAAAGAATATTTGGATTTAGGATATGAAAGTGCGATAGATTGGATTTTGAATGTCGAAAAAGCAGTGGAGACCGAGTCGGCCAAGGAGATAATCGCAGTGATGAAGGAAACGGAATTTACAGCCTGGTGGAAGGGGCTTAAGAAGATGACGTATGAGAAATTGGGGAAATAAGGAGTTTGAATCTTTTATGACGATACCGTAATTGGAAGCAGTCAGCTTGATAAACTTTGATAAACTTCGTGAAGCGAAGGATTCTGTTACCTTGCGTGATATATCGGGATTCTTTGGAGTACCTCAGAATGACAGATAAACAAGGGATTCTTATTTCCCTCAGAGATGACAAAAACGATGGATTTACGGTAGGGGATATTTTTTTAGGAGGAAGATATTATGGGTATCAGCAAAAAAAATATACCGAGTGATGAAAAGATTAATAATGGACCAGGTCTCCGTGTTAAACAGGCAAGGGAATCGAGTGGATATTTAATAGGATTGTCTTTCAGCGGAACCGTAAGAGATATATCCAAAGGTGAAATCTCTCGCGAGCGTATCACAAAAGTTATTGCAGGTACGAGGATATCAAATGATGAAGATTTCGAAAAATGGATAGGGGGCCTAAAGGAAAGTCCTTGGGGTCTCGACAACGATGCGGAACAATACGCTCGAGATTTATGGAAGAAAGGATTGGTGGAACAGCCTAGGCTTTGTCTCAGGTCTCGATCGGCATATACCGGTGCGGGGACGTATATCAGAGCCTTGGATAGGGGCAGCGTTGTGTATCGAAATCTAGGGATAAACCCATCAGGTTTTGTCGTATACGGCATGTATCGATTGAGAAAAATGATCAAGAAAGCAAAAGGAGTAAACTAACTCCTTTTTTCGTTATAAAAAAACAGCGTCTCTCTCGAAACGCTGTTTGTTTTCTTGAAATTTTATTTCACCATCGCGTCATTCTGCATGATGCCGAATATATTTTTTTCCGTATCTTCGGCGTAGCATAGCCAGCCTATATCGAATACGGGCATTTTGGGACTGGTGAGCTTGCCGCCGTTAGTCTCGATTTTTTTCATATAATCGTCTATAGAATTTACGCCGACAGTGCAGACGAACGAGCGGACGGCCTCATTTCCTTGGGGAGCAGGACTTTCTCTTTTCATTATCCCTCCATCGATACCATTACCATCTTCTTTGGCGGACACCATGTAGTAGTCGGGCGCGCCTGCGGGACCTTCCCATTTTTCTATTTTCCAGCCGAAAGTTTCCCGATAGAACCGCGCCGCTCTTTCTATATCGTCGGCGTGGATTTCGAAGTGTATTATACTTGGCATATCAAACACCTCCTTTCTTTAGAAAACTATTTTATCTTGATGGTTGTATTTTCTTCAAGATATATTTTCATGCAGAACGATTGGGTACGTCTGGCTTTTTGATAAAGATCTGCTTTTCATTTCGGGGGATTCAGATAGTCAGGATATATATTTAAGTATCTTGCCCACCAATTTCTTATTTTTAACGGCTGGTATCAGCGCGAAAAAGACGATATTGCGTAGCGGCCCCATTTTTATAAGGGCTCTCATCGCGTTATTTTGCAATCTCTTGGTTTCCAGCAAGTCTTTGATGCCAGGTGCTTCGTATTTCTCGTCTAGCACGGTTTTGGCCACTTCTTCACCCGATACGATAGCTTGATAGATTCCTTCTCCGGTCAGTCCGGAGCCTAAACCGGCTGCATCGCCTGCGAGAAAGATATTTCCGAATCTATACCCTCTATAGTCATAGTTGATGGCATATCCCTCGAATTTTCCTTTTGAAACATCGATATTCTTTTTGCTTAACCACTTGTTGAAATTTTTCTGTAACTTTTTTGCGGACAAGTTGCGGGGGTCACACATACATCCGATGGAAACATAGCTGTCGTGTGGGAATATCCAAGCGTACCAAGCATGAAAAAGTTTTGAGTCGAAGAAGAACTCTAATTTCTTATAGCGGTCGGTCGGAATGATATATTGGATAGCGATGGCGGTATCCTCGGTTTTTACGCCGAGAAATCTTCTGACACAAGAAAAGGCTCCATCGGCGCCGATAAGATATTTATAGCCGTAAGAAGATAAGTCTTCCAGAGCAACTTTTTCTTTATCGATTGCGATTACTTTGCATCCTGTTTTTATTTCCACATTGCTTAAACCTTCCAGCTTCCGGAGTTGCCAAGTCGCGAATTTTCTGCGGTCTATGGTGGAAAGCATATCGCATTTGTCTTTCAATGTCGTGTTCAGGAGTGAGGCATGCAGAGTCATTTCTTTGAAACGGACATCCATTAATTGTTCGGGGACTTGAATATGGTTAAAGTCTTTGCGAGTCAGACCGCCGGCGCAGATTTTTGGTCCGATGATGTCTTTTTGTTCGAGGATGAGGATTCTCAAAGCGCTTTTGGACAGCTCTGTCGCACAAGCTAGTCCCGCAGGTCCGGCACCGATGATTACGACGTCATAATGCTCTTTTGCTTGGTTCATATTTTTGACAATTATTTATTTCTGAAATCAAAATAGACATTTTTGTTTTATTGCACAAGGACCTTGTAGATTGATATAAGATATCTGAACTTGTAACATATCGAGAACGCCGGCGGTTGTATTGATTTTATCCAGTATGATGATTTAATTTTAACAGATGGATGTAAGTAGGGCAAAGTACTCGGAAATTCTTTGAACCAAACCAAAAAAACAGCACTCGTAAGGGGTACTGTTCTTTTAAGCGGGGTCTGTATGTTTTCTAGGATTTCTTCAATTTGTCTCTGGATGCGTAGACCATAAAAGCCAGAATTACGATAGTCAAAAGGGAAAAAGCTTTTATGAATGACATAAAATAATCATTCTTATAGTCACTTGTTTCGGTTATAGGAATGTTTTCTGTCTGATCTTGAGATTCACTTTCACTCTCGTTCAAAATTTCGTCGTCGTTTCTATCTATAAGTTGAATCTCTGTCAGGAAATATCCTGACAATTCCCCGTCGCTGGTAAATTGCACTTTAGTCTCTATATTATCGTTTTCTTCCATACCTTGCTCGGGGTAATCATCGATATCCAAGATTTGTCCAGCTCTGTCAATCTGCGCGGCGTAGTTTTTGTTGCAGGTAGAGGTGTCATCATCATTGACGGCATTGATATCGGTTATCTCGATTCTGATATCATAATAATTCGGGTTAATATTCTTTTGTATGCTGCGTACCGTGGCGGTGATGTCGCATATCGGACTTTCTGTGGGAGGCGCCTCAGTCACTTCCGCCGATACTTGCGGTTTAGTGTTCGCAGGCATAGCTTCATGGACGGCATATAAAGAATGTGGTAGGAGAAAAAAAGCCAAGGCGATCAGTGGAAGTAGGAAATTCATGCTGTGCGTTTTCATAATGTTTTATGTGATAAATTGATCAATCGGGATAATCTAATAATAACAGAAAATATGATTTATAAAAGTAGGGTTGTGTCTTCTAAGACTCTTTTCAGCGAAGTATCCAGACGAGGAACGGTAGCAAAAATTTTTATTTCTTGGGGTGAGATCCACTTATAGCCGATATGTTCCCAGTCCAAAGATATCTCGGGTAATTCTCTGAGTTCTGCGAGGCAGGGTATAACGATCCAAGTTTTATCAATTTTTTTATCGGTAAATTTATAGGGCAGGGCAATATGGATGTCTTTTATCTTTTCCTTATCCAATCCCAACTCTTCATTAAGCTCTTCGAATATTTTTTTTTCAATCGGGACCATTTCGTCGATGTAGCCTGCTACCGAATTCCACATTTTCTTATAGGTACCGACTTCCTCGCTTCTTTGCAGAAGGAGAATCTTTTTCTTGTATCTTACGAAGCATGTTAGGACCAATGCTTCTTTGGAGGTTGAATAATCGATACGGCCATCGGAAAAATGGGGAAGTCTGGCGGAAAAATCTCGTAAGATTTTCTCGATTTCAATTTTACTTTGCTTTGTATCCATCTTTTATTTTTAAACTTATTTTTCCAGAACAATAATATTTATCTGCGGCCTTGCGAAAAAGCGGATAGGTAGCGCGCTGGTGCCGACACCGTTGGAGACGAGGACGGGTATGCCGTTGGTTACCTGGAAGCTTTTGAGATATTTTTGCCCATAGTCGGAAGGGATGTATGGTGCCCAGAGCCCAAAGAAAGTTACTTGCCCGCCATGTGTATGACCCGCAAGCATCAGGTCGATGCGGTCAGTGTGGAGTTCTTCGGCAAAATCGGGATTGTGTGAAACCAGGACGACAAAGTCGCTTGCTTCGGTGTCATCGGTGGTCGTTTCGGCGTCGGAAATTTCACCATAGGAAGTTTTTACTCCGCCCAATTTTATTTTTTGTCCGTCGATTTCTATCCACTGAGCTTCATTTTCCAACGGGATGATACCGGCTTCCTTCATATATTTAACCGTGAGTCGGTAGTCAGCTACGCTGTCGTGGTTGCCGGTGACGCCGTAGACGCCTAGAGGGGCTTCGAGTCTGGCGAGCTCCATGAAGCAAGGCTTAAGGTATTCTTCGTAGTCAGTGACATAATCTCCGCCTAGAATAATGATATCCGGTTCTATGGTATTAATGCGCGAAACTATATCCGCGACCCTTTCTGGCGAGGAGAACTTATCAAGATGAAAGTCGGAAGCAAAGATGATTTTTTTTCCGACAAAATTATCCGGTACGTCGCTGTCTTGGATGATTGTTACTTTTTCTTCGATGAGATAAGGTTCGACGAAAGAGTACAGAAAACAGGCCAGCGTGAAAACGATGAATATCTTTGCAAAACTCTTGAGAGATGATGCTTTTTTATGGTGGAGTTTCATAATCTATATCTTTACAAAATGTAAAAAAGCTTTATAATAGCAAACAGTGGAATAATAGGAGACGATAGTCTGAACAAGGGAAACGAGGAATACGCAAAAATTAAAGTGAAGGGTGTTGTTATGATCGGAGAGGAAAATGGTGAAAACATATTTGCGATTAGTCTTGAAAACGGAATCGGTTATCAATGGCCTGAAAGCTTCCTTTTGGAACACGGTTTGACTGGAATATTTCCCGGCAGTATCGTTGAGATATGTGGTAAGGAGGGAAACAGTAAAATTGACCTTTGGGGGGCAAAGTTGAAGGATGTTAGAATGTTTAAAGGAAAAGATAAATATTTGCAGGCTTTTTAAATAAGCCTCTTTTTTTATTCTAACAAATTTAAGGGCTTAGGCAAATAAAATGGAATTAAATGATAAGTCGAGTGATTATCACCGGTTTGCTATTTTTTATCCGTCATTCCGGCCTTTGAGCCGGAATCTGCGGAGCGCTTCGTTAATACTTTATGTCTCGAGACGAATTAAATGGTTTCACGGTATTTTGAGAACGAAAGACTGAGCATGGCGAGATAAACAAAGCAAAGTGGTAACATATCGCAGATTCCGTGTCGGGGTACGGAATGGCAAATCTGACTTGCGCTTAAAATTTGACAGGGTATCTTCTTATTTATATAATTTAAACAAAAAGTGGTGATTTATAATGGCTTACGATAAAGATAAATCTTCTGGTTGGGTTAGAATGAGAATTTCTAGGTCTGTGAAAACTTTTTTTGGTCATGATGGTGCGGAGAGGGCTCTTCTATATCTGGATGGTACCCCGTTGTTCGTTCTGAAATCACTTCTTGATCAGAGTGGATCGATATTGGAAAGAGGGTCATTTGTGAAGGTCTTGCGTTTTGGTTCAGAAGTTGTCGACATAAAAATATCGGAGGACGAATGAACAAAATCACGGGCTTGTAGCTTCTTAACAGAGGGGCTATATTTTTTGTTTCGGGCGGTTTGGGCGATATTTAAATCGTGCTCGTTATAAAAAAATTCCGGACAAAAATCCGGAATCGCATTATCGATATAGGTAGGCAGCCTAATCCGTGTCGTATGCGTTCAAACAGTAATGACAGCCGTTGTATCCTTGGGTGATGGCTTCTTCGACGGTGTCGAAATGTACGCGATGCTCTTCGTTGATGAGTTTTTCCCATTCGCATCCTTCGATATGAAGTTCCAATGTGCTTGAATTCCCAACCAGTGAGATTGCCTTGAGGTAGCGGTCGGAAATCAGGTCTTCTTCGCCCCAATCCACTCCCCAGAACTCTCCCATCTCTTGGCGGTCGCTGGAAGAATATCCCAGGACTTTGAAAATCGAGTTGACTATGCAGGCGCAATTTTCATCAATCAGTGAATACTTCACTCTGTCGCCGGCATCGAAATGCGCGTTGAAGTTGGAGACACTTTCCAAGATAGCATCCATAAGTTCTTCGTAGGAAGAAAATGCGGGCGAAGCCAGATCGTAGGGGGCGCGGTGTCCCTGATAATCGTAGTCGCTGGAGAAATAGCTGGTGTTGTCTTCTTTGGCGATTTCGTGGATGGACTGTCTATCGGCTCCGGGGCTGAAATTGATTCTGATGTAATTCGTTCCATCGCCTTTGCCCGCGCCCATAGTCGAATAATATACGGTCATGCTTTTGTCATTCACTTCGCTGAAATATTCGATACCCCATTTCTCCGCGATGCGTTTAGCCTGTGCTTCGCTTTCATAGATAAAAGTGATGAAGTGATGATTGCCGATGAAAAAACCTTCCATATCTCGCGATGACCAGTATACTCCGGCAATGCTTGAGAGCGAAGTCGTATCTCTCATCTTCTTTTCCAGGTAAAAGATTTCCATTTTTTTGATTGAGATGCTTAAAAATATTGATGGGAAATTGATAGGATTACTCTATTAATTTTAACAAATTTTGATTTATAAGCAAATAAAGGCAGGCTTGCGGATTGCATATGATGAATTTTTTCAGTATATATCAGGATTGGGGTAATTTCCAAGTAGCGGGACTGTGTTATGATAGTCTTAAGGGGTCTTATAAATTTTGGTAAAAAAATGGAAGAAACAAAGAATAGGAATATGCTCATCGATGCGGCTCGGGTAGTATGCTCTCTCTTGGTTATTGTTGTGCACACGCGGCTTTGGTCCGATACCGATTTCTATTTGGGGCATTTTTTGTCGAATGTTGTGGCTAGGATGGCAGTACCTCTTTTCTTTATGTTCGCCGGTTATTTCCTTTATACTCGGCTGAGTAAGGAAGAGCATCCGGTTGATTATCTGAAGAAATATGTGCTTAATCTTTTGCGGGTTTATGTGATCTGGTCGCTTATCTATTTACCCTACGATTTTTCTTTACTTCTTCGGTCAGGCGATTCATATGTTGAGGCGGGTAGGATATATCTTTCTCATTTTTTCATTGAAGGCGGTCATTTTCATCTGTGGTTTTTCCCTGCACTCATTTATACTGTATTGATTGTCGGTTTTTTGTATCTTAAAGACAGAGTCAAACTGCTTGGTTTTTTGGCAGTGCTTTTTTATGCAATCGGGCTTGTGGGAGAACCTTATCGCACATGGTTTGCGGGTATGCCGGTATCAGCGGATTTGTTCCGGTTGGTTCATGAATTGGGCACTAGCCGCAGCGCGCTTTTTTTCGCATTGCCTTTTGTAGTTTGGGGGTTTTCAGAACATAAGGTTATGAAAAAATTCGGAAATCGTATGCTTGGTACCGGATTTTTGCTTTAGCTTTCGGTGCTGTCGGTCGAATCTTTTTTTCTGGAGGAAATGCTTAGTACAGGAGGTTTTAACCTTTATCTTTTTCTGATGCCTGCGACCTATTTTGCTTTCATCTATCTTATAACAAATTCCATAACTTTACCGCACATAGGTTCAAGGACTCTCCGAGATTTGAGTCTATTAATATATTGTTCTCATGGACTATCCCTGATTATTATAGACGAATATCTGCCGCAGACTTTGCGCAGTGGCGATCGTTTCTTGATTTGCTTGCTGCCCACGCTAATACTTTCTTTCCTTATCTTGAAATCTTATAAGTTGCGGAAAATCTTTTTATAATGATTTTATCGGATAGAAAACCTTCCTTTGGGGAAAAGGAGGGTTTTTATTATGCTTTTTCACATTTTGAAAAAAGTCATTCTTGATAGTCAAAAGAGAGCAAATTATATTCTGCGGTATCATAGGCGCATATACCATCTTCGTGCCAGAGAACGAATTCTTTTATGCCGATATCAAGAGCAGATTTACTACAAATGGTGCAATACGGTTTTCCCGATTTTTCCATATGATCCTCCTTACCTATTCTTGTGAAGTAAAGGGTTGCGCCTTCTATTTTGTCGGGGGCATTCTTGAGCGCGTCGAAGATGGCGCGCTGTTCCGCGTGGATGCAACAGGTTTTGTCGGTCACTTTCCGGTGCAATCCTTCCTTCGGGAAATCGCACCGCCTTTGGCTTTCGAGATGGCCGGCAGGGGAATTAAAACCTTTGCCGATGATTTCACCGTCACTTACGACGATACTGCCGCAGCGAGCCCTTACACAAGTCGCTTTTCTTGCGACTGCGGCGGCCACAGCAATGAATTTCTCAGCGTCTTCTTCTTCTTCTTGATTTTTAAGATGTCGCATAATGTTGGGACGTTATTATCTGTAGAGAAATGAGAACAGGGGATATTGACAAAAACGATACATTGCTTTATTTTATCTGGTTGCCGGTAAGTTGTAATCATAGCTTACGTGCCGGCAGGAAAGATCGATTATGACAGAGGAAAAACCTAAGTATGTAGCTGGATTCGATAGGATTCAGGAAGCATTAGTGTCAGGGCTTGATAGCTATTGCGAGAAAGTAGGGGATTGCAACTGTCAGTTTGCCTTTTCGGGAAGAGTAAGAGGAAGAGGGAAATGGATGATATTTAATGACGGGGATGCAATCGAATTTGACAGCTTCGGGAAATTCGCCGAATATCTCAGGGGGGAACATGGAATCGTTCTTGAGGTAACATCCGCTGATGAAGAGATAGGGGTACTCGAGGCCTATTTGTCGGAAATTCTCGGCGCATTCGATGATTCCAATATCCAGCTTTATGTCGGGCGGGACGGATGGGGAGTAGTGGATGACGGTGATTTCTCCGATTGGCTGACTCCTCTCCGGGAGCTTTCGCTCCTTCGTTGCGGAAATCCGTAAAGAGTATCAATGATAATTTGGGAGGGAGAAAAAGAATAAGACCGAATAAAAAAAATGTTTTGGCTGTTGGAATAAAGTTTCGACAGCCGATTTTAATTCGTAGAAGAAATTTTATCCATAAACGTTTGCAGAAGTGCCTCGATCTCTTCGATACTTCGATATCTTTTGACGGATAAAACCTTGTTTCCCGCAATCATTGCAGAAAGATGCGCGTCGGCACTGTCGCGGAACAGGCAGAGGATGGGCTTATTTCTCTCTATCCGTCCGATCTCATAGCCGACTCCCATAGATGGAGTGGTAACTTCGGCAACGATAGCGTCGCATTTTTCAAGGAGGGCTATGTCGCGGTTAAAAATCGCTTCGTCTGAGAGGTTTGTTTCTCCTTTTTCCGAAAGATTTTCGTTGCCTACATGTTCAGTAAGGACGGTGCCGTATTTTTTGAGGAGAGTGATTATTCCGTTGTAAAGTTCGCGGTCGTCACGCCCACCACGGATGGAGCCGGCAAAATATATTTTCATAAAGTTTTGGATATGCTTATTACAAAAACCAATAGTTGATTATCCCTAAAAGAATCATAAAAGTGACTATGATTGAGGTGATCAGTAATCCACTCTGTCCGGCTTCTTTGTAGGCTTTATAGCTGGAATAGAACCAGAAGGGCTGGCCGATTAGACTGATGATGAGTCCCCATTCGGGATGCTTGAATCCGGTGAGGGCATAGCCGCCGATGGTGAACAGGGGAATGAGAAACTGCGAGGCGTAATCTAAACGGTCACTTTGTTTCATATGGATTTGTTATTGATACTGTTTATACATTATTTTAACATATTAGGAGAGGAGAAACCAATGCAGATCCTTTAAGACATCATAACAGAAACTTAATTGTGACATAACGATTTTACTTTTATTCCCCCTCACCTCAACCCTCTCCCGGTGGGGGAGGGGGAAATTCCAAATGCTGTATAGCTGGGTTGTGGAACAGATTTAGCTTATCTGGTATTACATAACAAAAAATAGTCGGTATCATATAACAAAAAATATCGCCGAAGCGATATTTTTTTGGATACTGAACATGTGTTTCAAAACTAGTCTCTCTTTTCGATTGGTGGTGTGTTTTCCTTGTGATGTTCAACGGGAGTTTCTTCGTTTTTATCCTTTTTATTTTTATTCCTGGATTTTAGGAGGGCGACGATAAGGACGATAAATCCCAGCAATGCCAATCCTGCGGCGGCATAGAGATAATAATTCGTCGAATTATCTGCTACTTCCGGGGCGGGCTGTTCGTTTGTCGTTTCTACGGGTGCCGCCGCTTTCGCTTCTTGAACCAAGAAACTGAGGGGTGCGCTTTTTGTGATCACTTTTCCGGTCTCGTCATTGATTACAGCGTATGCTTCGTGGTTGCCGCTTTCCAATGTCTTTATGAAATGGTATTCCCAATTGCCGTATTCGTCGGTAATTACGGTTGCGACGATCGGTATATCGGAATAGATGTAGAGAGTCACGACGGTGTTGGCATCGGCTTTTCCGTTGAAGGTGTAGCCGTTCTCGGTGCCGTTGTTAGCGTAGACAGTTTTAGCGTCAGCGAAAGTGATATTGGCGCTTTCTACTCCGCTAGTCGTGGGGTGCTCAAGTGCTTGGTCCAGGATGATTGCTCTTTCGATGGGGGATAATCCCATATCTTTTTTACCGTCACCGAGTGGATTATAACCGTTCCGGAGTTCTTCTCCATCCTTGTAGCCGTCTCCGTCGGTGTCTTTGTTATTAACTTTGGTGCCTATTCTGGATTCTATGTCGTCGGATACTCCGTCACCGTCGCTGTCGAGCATGACTACGATTGGTGCTGCTTGAGTGAGTCCGGTGACTTTATCCAAGGTGATGCTTTCGTAGGACTGGGCAATTTTTATCTGGGTCTCTTTCTCTTTGAGGGGTATGTTTAAGCTCAGGATCTTTTCGCCGTTGGATTGATTGACAAGACTCTCCAGCTTGCCGACAGTCATTGATTTGTAAAATATCCCTTCCTTTTGCGCATTGATACTGTCGTATTCTTTGGCAGATTCGACAATCTCTCCGATATAGATTGCTTTGATGCTATCGCTACAGGCCGTACTGCTCAATCCTTGACAGACTATCCTCTCCGCGTATTTTGCCAGGTAGAAGACCTTACATTCCTCTGAACTGGCCGCGCCGGCTTGCGAACATTTATTCTCGAGTTCGGACATTTTCTGATCTTCGGCAACTTGAGATTCTGCTCTGTTCACTTCGACGGGCAGGGTATTAAAAACGGATACTTCTTTTAGTTGCACATCTTGCTTTATCTCGACAGTGAGTTTATAGGATCCATCAGGGAAATCGTCGAGTAGCAGATTGGCGCAATAGGTTTGTTCTTGGGGTTCGAAAATGGCAAGGTTCCGGTTGGTTTCCCCCTCCATTTTTATGGTAAAGCTTTTAACTTTTTGCGCGAGAGTCAGGCACAGTTTTTTGTCTTCCGTGATAGGACCGCTGATTTGTGAACTCAGGCTCAATTGTTCGGGAGTGATTCCGGAGGGAGTCTCTTTCTCCGTGGCAACCGATGTCGTCTGTGTAGATGTCGATTTTGATGGAGCGGTCTCTGAAGAATCGGTGGCCTTGTCTGCATCCGTGTCCGACTTTGTGCCGGCTTCATTTGTTGATGCGGATGTTGTCGCAGAGGGGTTACCGGCATCGGTCTGTGGCGAGTTTCCGGTATCCGCTGTTGATGAAGGAGTCGTACTCGGGTCTTCTGCTACCGGATCAGCGGCAGGAACAGGATGGACGACATCAGTCGTAACTTCAGCGGAATCAGTATCGATGTCCGATTGCGTGTCGTTTGCGGTTGAGTCTGTTGCCGGGGGGATTGAGGTCTCCGTAGATGAATCGGTTGCAGTATCACTTACCAGAGGTTCTCCCGGCGATCTCCTCTTGATACTGGAATAAGAGGTGCCGGTAGATGATTTTGCCACAGCTTCATCATTTTGTTGGGTTACGCTGGTTGTCGTACCGGCCTGTGAACTTAATGTGATACTCTCGCTTCCTATAATCAGACAAAATAGAAAGGCTGAGCTTAAGACGAACAGAAGACACAAGGAAAAGATTTGTTTTATTCTCATTTTCTTTTTTTAGCTTTGGTTAATTATAAAAAATACGAATAAAAAATGTCTTGTATAAACACAACCATCATCAATTTATTATATTATACAGTTTTTTAAAGATGTTATCAAATTTGTTGATAGTAATTTTGTGTACGATAGATGTTTCCATAAATAAACTTGATAATGATCGGACCAAAAAAAACAAGCCCGGCTGCGAGCGGCCGGGCTATGAAAAAAGTTATTTTAAGTCTAATATTTTGACGATTTCAGCGTAGGCCTCGTCGGCGTCTTCGAAAATTTTGTAGCCGCAATCTTCCGCTTCGGCGATATAGCGTGGGCGTTCGACGTACCAGAAGGCCTCGGCTCCCATCTTTAGCATCTCTTCCGTTTTGCCCCATCGCGGCCTTTGCCGGTTTCGCTACAATACTTCTTCAAGAGATTTACCGATCAGGACGACACCGGGGAAGTCGAGATCTTTTTTCGCGAGACGGGGAAGGATATTGATACCTTCGAAAATAATAGGGCGTTTTTTGCTCAGCGGTTTGCGCAGATAGCCTGCGATTATAGATTTGAGTGGAATGTGCCCGCTTCCGTATTCGCGTATTTTTTTCAAGACTCCCGGCCAAAGTTGCTCATGCTGTTCGGACAGGAGCCTCCACTGCTCCTCAGGGTCATTGTCCGTATAATAGGCATATTCATTTTTTTCATCGAAGAAATTTTCCCATTTGTTATATTTAGGGTCTTTGACCAGTTCGTCACGCAGGGCGTCGGTTTCCAGGCAATAGCCTCCTGTCGCTTTGGCTAACTTTCGGGAGAGATAAGTCTTGCCGGCAGTAGGGATGCCGGTTATGAAAATTTTAGGGTTGATTATTTCGGTCATTGTATTGTTAATGGGGCGAATAACATAAGTACTCATATTTTATAGTTTTTATAATTTTTCGCCAGTTTTTTTGATTATTGAAAATATGTCTCATTATTCGGGGACTCGCTTTGCATATCTTTTTTATATATGGAGTAGCAGACTTCAGTCTGCGCGGCTGTCCAATGCGGGGACAGTAAAATGCATGCGACGCATTTTCCGCTTGGGATAGCCGCGCGGGATAAATCCCGCTACTCCATAGCCGTACCATTTTTGTATAGATGGTACTTAAATATTTCTTATAAGTTCTTATTTTCCAGATATCTTGCTATTTTATTATATTTTGGAAGCTGAAGAACATAATATGTAAAAGCCAGGATTGCTATAAATAATATCATTAGTAAAAAGAAGAAGAATAACAGTTCATTGGCGTCCGTAAGGAGTGATGTGTAAATTGAAAGAATTGGGAAAATCACTAAGATTGTCAGAATGTCATAGTTTAGAAAACCGGTAACTATATATTTATTGTTTGTATCCAATTTTAGCATGCCGCGCATGATAGGGATATAGTTTACAAGCTCCCAGACGGGAGAAAGCTTGAAGATAAACAATTTTTCTCTGAAAAATATAGTGTTATTATCCGTTTGTTTGAATGTAAAATTGATTATTTTAATGTTTTTAATGAGATCGTCTTTTGAAATGCTGTTAACTTTGTTATTAGATTCTACTTCTTTGCGATATATGACAATACCTTTTGAAAAGTACCTTTTAGACCAAGAAAGCCACAATATTCCTTCGGCTATAGTAGAGGCAACTAAAAGACCTATGAACAAAAACATATATTTACCGAGAAGATTATCGACCATGGTATTAAAATAGATTTTAAATACAATTGGATTTATATAGGTCTAGATATCTTCCCTTTGTTTCCTATGTTTCTTGTTTTTGTAGAAAACATAACTGATAACGAAGATGATTAGCGCCACCACAACGACATCCAACTTCTCACTATAAGTACGTATGACTTCCCAGTTGCTGCCGAGGCGATAGCCGAGATAGGTCAGGAAGAAGTTCCACATTGTGGCTCCGAGAATAGTGTATAGCGAGAAAATCCAGATGTTCATCCGGGCGGTGCCGGCGGGAAGGGAGATGAAGTGGCGCACTAGGGGAATGAAGCGCGAAATAAAGATGGTCTTCTGCCCGAATTTTTTGAAAAAGTTTTCCGTGAGGTCGAGATGATGTTCGTTAAGGAGCAGATATCTTCCGTATTTGATGATGAGCGGACGGCCGAAATTCATACCTATATAATAGGAGATGAGCGAGCCGATGATACTGCCGAGCGTGCTGAAAAGTACTACTGCTTCCCAGCTCATCTTACTCTGGTAGATGAGAAAGCCCGCAAAAGGCATTACTGCTTCGCTAGGCACGGGTGCGATCATACTTTCCAGCATCATCAGGAAAGTGAGTCCGGGGTAGCCGGCGCTGGAGATAATTTGAGTAAAAAATTCTATGAGAAATGCGAACATCGTTTTGTGGAAAATTTATTAAATATAATCTCTTGAAATATAAGCTCAGCTTAGCATAGGATGAGGTTTTATTCAATAAGATTTATTACATCATATTAAACGTTTTGTTGTAATTTATATAGTGGTTCTGTCTGTATGATCTGAATACTCAGAGGCATTTTTATCTTTTGGGAAAAGCACGGATTGGGCATTATCTATTTGTTGGCTATCTTCATGGCCTATATAAAAAGACGTAAATATTACGCCTTTTTAGAATATTCGATAGTGCTCTCTATTTCCTTATAAACCCGTCAAAAAGCAAGGTTCTGACAGTTTCGGCCATTTTCTTTTCGGGGAGGTCGGGGTGGAAAATGGCCCAGTCTACTCCGCTTACAGCCAAGAGGGAGAAGAGTGTGATGATCAGACTCTCTGTTTCCAGTTTTGCGTCGATGACTTTTTCAGCTTTGGCTTCTTCTATGATTTTACCCATCGCAGACAAATATCGTTTGCGGATAAGGGCGATACTTTTTTTACCGCGTTTTTGAAAATTGCCGATTTGTCCCAGAATCATCAGACACATATCGCGATGTTCTTTGAAAAAAGTAAAGTGGAAATCTACAATGAGACTGAGCTTTTCTTTTATGCCCAAGTCTTTTTTCGCTATATCTTCCACTCCCCGCGAAAGCCGTTCTACCCCTTCTTGAATGAGCGCGGAAAAGAGCTCTTCCTTGTTTTGGAAGTGATAAAAGATGGTGCCTTTGGCAACGCCCGCTTTTTGCGCCACTTCGTCAAGCGAGGTTCCTTCAAAACCCTTCTTTCCGAAGAGCGTGGCGGCGGCGAGATAGATAGATTGTTTTTTGTTGATTTTCATAATTACATTATAACTCAATTAGAGGATAAATGTCAGTAGCTTTGGCAGTGCGTTTGGTGCTTAGCGTTTTAAGCGCCAGAAAGATGAATACGAAAGTGGACAGCGCTAGGACTTGATTTCTGGCAATCTGCATATTTCCGCCGAGGATGAAGATTCTTAGTCCGCGGATGGCGTAAGACATCGGGACAAAGGGGCTGCATAATTGGAAAAAACGCGGCGCGGATTGGACTGGGAAAGTCCCGGAAGCGGAAGTGAGCTGGATCATTAAGACGATGATACCGATAAGCTCTCCGACCTTGCCCAGCGAAAAGGATAGAAATTGCATAATAGCAATGGAGGCGAGAGAAATAAGGATACAAAAGAGGATAAAATAAATAGTAAATTTAGTCTTTAGCCCTAATCCGTAAATAATCGACAGGGCTAGCAGCACTGCCTGGCTGACGCCCACTAAAGCGAGCGGAATAAACTTAGCGATTGTAATTTCGGCTTTGGATACGCCGCTTAGGTTGAGCTTAGTATCGCGAGTAGGTTTTACCAATGTCAGGATGAGTGCGCCCATCCAAAGTGCCAGAGGGATAAAATAGGGAGCGAAGCCGGAGCCGTAAGTTTCGTTGGCATCTTCTGAGTAGTTTTCTACCTTAATCGGCTCATTGATTATATCGAGTAAGGTGTCGATTTTTTCAGGAGTAAGGTCTTCCTCCATTTGTTTTACGCCATCATCAAGCCCGAGGCTGAGCGTTGTGGCACCTTCTTGCGCGCTTGCCAATCCGTCGGTAAGCTGACGGTTACCATCTGTGAGTTGCTGAAGTCCGCTTGTTAGGTCTTTTGAACCGTTGTAAGCGGAGTTTACGCCGGCAGTATATTGAATGCTGCCGCTTTGAATGTCGGCAAGCCCCTTGCTCAGATCGGAGCTTCCGCTTGAGAGCTGAGTAATGCCATCGGAAAGGGTAGCGGCTCCATCTGAGGCGCTTTGCGCTCCCTGTTGAAGGGAACCTATACCCGTATCAAGTTTAGACATATTTTCTGAAATCGTGTCCGCTCCGGTTGCAATCTGCCTCGAACCGGAAACTAACTGGTCCTTTTGCTCTTTGGCGGGGGCGATGTAGTTAGGAACTTCCAGTGAATATTTCTGGTTGTTTGAGTCGATAATCTGACTGAATCCGTTTAGAAAAGGGTAAAAGGGATTCAACATTTCATCAACGCTGCTTACCTTGGTTGACATTTCGTCGGCGCCTTGTGCCAGTTGAGTTGTGCCGTCCGATAATTGCGCGCTGCCATTTTTTAGTTCAGTTGAGCCGTCGGATAATTGTTTTAGTCCGTCGGTCAGAGTCTTAGTTCCGACATCCGCCGATTTAAGCCCAGTTTCTAAAACGGTTGAGCCCTCTTTGGCCTGAGCAATACCGTTATTAAGGTTGGATGATTTTGTATCCAATGTTTTTAAGCCGGTGGTGAGATTTTGTGAACCGTCAGCAGCTTTTTGTAAATTAGTACCAATAGTATTTGATCCAGATTCAAGTGTACTAAGCCCTTGCGCCAATTGGCTTGCGCCGGCGCTTGCTTCTTCAAGTTTGACGTTTGTCTCTTTTAATTTTACCTGTGCCACTTGGGAAAATTCCGGCAAAATTTCTTCATTGATATTTTTACCCAGTACGGCGATCACGTTTTTGAAATAGGTGGTAAAAAGGAAACTGGTGGAGTCGTGCGTCTGCCATGTTATGCTTGCTTGGCGAGGCGTATCACTTTCTCCGGAAACGAGAGCGGTGCTGAAGTCTTCAGGAATGCGGACTATAGCGTAATACTTTTGGTTATCAAGTCCATCTTGGGCTTCGTCGTAATCAACGAAGTCCCAGCCGAGAACATCATTGTCTTCAAGATTTTTTACTATTCTTTCACCGTAGTATTCTTGTTTACCTTCATAGAATGCTCCTGCATCTTCATTGACGACAGCGACGGGAACGTCCGTCATATTTTCGTAAGGATTCCAGAACGCCCACAGATATAAAAAACCATAGGCGAGTGGCAAAAATATGGCGACGACCAAAGTAAGGAGTTTTATCTTATCTCTGAAATCAGTGTGTAAGTCTTTTTTAATTATAGCTGAAATTTTCATAATGTTTCTTTTATTAAATGTCCACCCGCTAAAGCGATGATGCGCTGTGAATTCATCCGGGCTTCATCAAAATCTTTGGTGGAAAATAACACAGTTTTATTTTGTAAGATACTATTTGCAATCTCCCAATATTTTTTTGATTCGAGAGATGTTAGCCTCCGGGTTGGTTCATCCAAGATGACGATGTCGGGATTATGGGCGGTGGCGCAAGCGAGCGAGGCGATGGCGCGGGCAAAAGGGGGACAATATTTGATGGACGTATCGGCGTATGTTTTGACATTGAAACGGTCGAGTACCTTTTGTACGGTAATGTCTTCATAGTTGAATCCACCGATCTCTAGGACAAATCTGATATTTTCTCTTATACTCATTTCTTCCGCAAGAGCGTTGATATTGTCTATTTCCCCCAGACCGATATGGCTGCGATAGGATTCCAATTCGCTAAAAATATTTATGTCATCTGTCGTGACTGTGCCGGAAGTGGGCTTCAGATATCCACCCAGCATTAGAAGCAGAGCTTTCTTGCCACTGCCCTCGGAACCATAGAATGCCACTTTTTGTCCCGATTCAAGGAAAAAAGACACACTGTCGATAATTGTTTTTGTAAGTGTGCGAAAAATTAGGTTGTTGGCTGATATTTTCATATGCAATATATTATAAACTGACTGGTCAGTACATATTATTACAAATAAATGATTTTGTCAATAGTTGAGAAATGAAACGGGGCGTAGTGTATTTACATGAAACGATATTTGGATCTTGATAGAAAGATAAAATAGACAAATAAAAACAGCCACTGCGTGGTCGTCATCTTGATTCTTCCTGCATTCCGATGGGCAAGAATATATTCTTTTTGCAAGATTATATTCTTGCGAAATTTGTATTGTCTTTCGCCTTACTTCGTCTACCTCCTGTGATGTCTTGTCATAGAACATTTCAGGCTGGTCACCTCCACGATATATTCTTCCGCACTATTTACCCCCAGCTCTTTGATGAATACGAAATCCAGTCTTTGCATTATTTCGAATTCATTGCGGAGAGTTGTTTCCTCCTGCGGGGCGATAGCCTGACTTCGTGGGGCGGATGTCTTGGGCTCAGGCGAAAAACCTTTGTCTTGGTTTTTCATAGCTTTAATTTTAACTGATAATTTTAGAGCTTTCTAGGATTATACACTGATAATGAAAACGTGGCAAGGGTGGGGAAATACTGGTTGCCGACAGCTTCTCGTAGGAGCATTACAGCTTTCAACAGTAAAGGCTTAGTGCCTGTTATGCGTTTTTTTATGTGCTATTTAAAAAAGAATAAAGGTTCGGTCGAAGAAAACGACTGAACCTCAAATGTTATTATAATTAGTTTTCGTAATTCACCCTCCCTTTTTTACCCCTCCTTAATCTTTACTGAAGTTTCTTATATCGACATCAATCCCGTTCACTATCTTTAGCCCCCATGCGATGTCGGCGTTCGTGAAGGCGTCCATGCCGGTTTTTGTTAGTAAATATTCGGCATCGACGCAATAGCTTTCGCTGCTCTCTTCGTCCTCGTAGTTTTCGAGGACCCATATTTTGTATCTCTTAAAGTCATAAATGATTCTCTTGTTTTTCTTGAGCAGATAAAAGAATCTTTGCTCAATCTCGCTCAATTTTTCCATTGATGGAATTGTCATTTTTGCAGCTTTGACGAGAATCGGATTCGCCTTGTCAATACCAATCTGGCTATCCCAGAATTTTTTAAGCTCCGGTTAATCTTCGGATTCAAATTTGGGTAATGTTATAGGTTCTATGTTTTCATCTCCTTTTCAAACATTTTTTCTATTAACATAAGATTATACGTGGAATGTGATAAATGTCAAGTGTCGTTATAATCGAAGAAAAAAGGCGCTTTCGGGGCACCGTAGTCTGTTCTGTCCTCCGCTAAAGCAAGCTATTTTTTATTCTGTCGACATAAGAATTTCTCCACATTTATCTTCGGCGGCGGTTGCTAGATCTATTATGTCGTCAATTTGCGGTTCGATGGCGCTTAGTTCCGTTCCATCCTTCAGTTCAGCCCAGGCAGTGTGGCTGTGGGTTTGAGAAACGGCTTTGACTTTGCAATCGTTGATAGCCTGTTTGATTTTTTCCCACGTTTTGTCGTTTTCTTCGTCGCTCCGGAACCAGGCGGGGGATTGTGTCTTCAGTTCTTGGGAGAGTGTGGCGCTGTCGTAGTTGGAAATTTTTTGCTGCAGATTTTCGGGGAATATCCTTCGGATGTCTTCGTTATATGTGGCACCGTCGCTCGGCGCTTCGTGGGTGAATCGTGCTATATCGTAGAAGGACAACTCATTGGGGTAGTCTATCTTTACCGGCACCGATAAGCCGCTTAATTCCGTAAGTGTGTCATTTTGAAAAATAAATTCGCTGCAGCGCGCCCAGACGTATATAGGGAAGAGCTCATTGTTCGGGTCGAGATTCTCCACGACGCAGAAATTGCGGCTGTTTTCCTCTGTCTGCCAAGCGAAAGTTTTTTTAGTCACAAGATAGTCGGCGATGGCTTGTCCCATATAGTCATTGGCGAAACCGTATGAGGTCTTGCCCTCTCCTGTGGTACACGCTCTAAACTCGCAGTTCGGTCCGGTGCGACCGACAGAAGAGCCGTCGGGACAGAGTTTGGCATCCGTTGTGCAGACAGTGTCCTCTGGCGCTAGAATATCCGTGTTCTCGGTAAGAAAGTAACCTACGCTCAAAATAATTAAAGCGAAGAAACCGGCAAGAATTTTTTCATTCCTTGATAAAGATAGAGGTGTCATGTTCTTGTTGATTATTATTAAATGTTGTCTTTCGTGAGGCTGGTCGTAGGACTAAATACCGTGCTTGATTTGGTCCGCAAATAAAGCTATTTTTTCTTCGTAGGCCAGCTTGGCCGCAAGCTCCTGTTTGTTGAAGCCCGTAAAAGCGACAGGATCTTTGCCGGCGACTTGCGCTGCCATTTGCGCTGCCGATGCCGGATCGGTGTCGCTGGAAGTGATAAAGAAAGCAAACTTGCCGAGTAGAGATTGGCACTGGGAGAGATAAGTTCTGACTGCGGGAGAGAGATTGCCGCCCCAGATCGGACTGCCGATAATCACCAGATCATAACCGGTCGGGTTTTTGGTCATCGGCGCGATGTCGGTCAGCTTCTGCTTCATTGCATCGCGGCCGCCGGTAATCGAGCTAAAGAGGCCCGTTCGTTTTTTCTTGTCTATGATCTCTTCGATATCCGCATCGAGATGGGAGGCAAGGTCAAGGGCAACTCGGGCAGTATTACCGGTTCGGGAATAAAAGACGATGAGAATTTTTGGCATATGCTTTATTTTATTTTTGGTTAAAGCTTTATATAGGGTTGTATTAATTTTTAACATTATAGCAAGACTTGATAAAATAATACAACAAAACGAGCTAAAGGTAAAAAATAAAAAAACCGGTCGAGACGGCCGGGTCGGTAGATGGGGAGTAGCGGGATTCATCCCGCGTCGCTGTCCAATACAGAAAATGCCGTTCGATATCCCTCATTCTGTTCGTATCGGATAGTCGCGCAGGCTAAAGTCTGCCACTCCATCGTCTCGAGGGACAATCTGTCTTTTTTGTATGGACTGGTGTTGTTCGATGGAGTTTATAATTTGATATATTTTTCGATTATACATATTTATTCTAAATTGTGTGATAGGTGGGGTATTTTTTGAATATACATACGATTGCTTTGTCTTCAGGCACCACCCTCTTTGTTTTTCTCCGCCTTTTCCTTCAATATATACCAGCCTCCTGTCAGCTCTACTCCATTTTTATCGGCATATTTCTTAGCTTTTTCGAATATAGCGAACGCCTCTCCTTTCTTTCCTTCATATAAAAGAGAAGCGAAATCTTGAAAAGGCATATCGAGGCGCTCCATAACCTTATTCTTGCGACGTATTTCGAATTCTCCCGGCCTGTCAAATCCTTGACCCGAATGGATCATCGCATTCGGAAATTTCTCTCCCGCATTTTCAAGTGCGACTCTCATGGTGTCGCCTTGATCTATCATATCGTCTGCCAAAATCACTGCTTGTGTGTCTGTGTCTGTCTCGGCTGTTTCGTATGTTGCAATTTCTTGCTGCTTGTCGACGGCAATCATAAAAGTATCAACTCCGAACGAATTTTCTCCATATCTTTCGACGACCTCTTTTACGATTTCGACGTATATACCGCCACCGCTTATGATGCCTCCCACTTTCGTGTTTTTCGCGAAGAAGTCTTTTATGGCATTCACGCTGAGAGCGTTAGTTCCATAAAAGAATTCTTTGAGCACGTATTGCATCTCATCCTCTGTCAATTTATGATCCGGGTTTTTGACGGATTGCGCCTTTTCTTCTACCCGAGTCAGCATGTCTTCTGTAGCTTGAAGGAGGTTTTCTATCACTATTTGTGGCGGTATGCCATGGGCGGAGGTATCATCTGCACCGGCGTGATTTTCCGTTTGTTTTTCAAGAGATTGCAGGAAAGACGGGTTGATTTCGACAGATTTTTGCTCTAGGCATTGTTCTATGATTACGTTTGCCATCTGGGAAGCAAAATCATGCGCCTCGGCAAGCAATGATTGCTGTAGGGCCGAATCTTGGATCTCCAGTATTTGTGTTTTTATCTTCCTGAGGATATCAACGCCTTTACCGATTTCTTTTTTTCTCTTTTCTCTGAGTTCACGTTCTTCTTCCGATAGAGGTGCGCGTTCTCTTTCTATGAAGGCTGTGTGACTGCCTCTGGTGACAATTTCTTCGAATGACATTTTGATAGATTATTATTTAATTAGGAATTCGTTCGAGTATATTTCCTTGGCATCGGTAAGGGCGAAAGTATCCTCATCTGTGATCTGGGTGCCATAGGTGAAAGCGAGTCTATATCTTCCTTTCGCAATGCGTTCGATAGTCCCTGCTTCGGAAAGGTTTGTCAGGCATATGTTCTGGTTCCATTCATCAGAAAGTTCTTGCCCTGCTTCGAATTTGATCGGGAAGCTCCTCTCGTATAGAGCAATCTGGCAGGCCCCTCCTGTAGCTTCATATGTCAGTTGAAAGTCACTGCCCTTATTATCGTCGAGGTATATCCATTTCCCCTTTTCGAAATATTTGATGTTCCAGAAGCGGTTTTCGTTGTTATAATAGAGGATGTCTTTATCTGAATCATTTTTGACGATGATTCTTATCGTATCATTCTCGGCATATTCCGTTTTGTCGGTAGAAATTACAATGCCCGATCCATCCTTTTTATCAGTAGAAGTTTCTGCGTCGTTTGATTTCTCTAATTCGGCAGGTGATGGAGCAACAGCCTGCTTTGGTTTGAAAGCGTCGAGAACCAACGTGCTAATCGTTATGACTGCGATGGTTGATAGGAGTGCGATGATAAATTTTTTATTGTTCATCTTTTTTCTTAGTGAATTAAATTTACAATAAATCGCTTTTTTAAATATTAGCATAAAAAAACCATATTTGCATATGATTCTTTGATGTGGAGGGGAGTCCGGAGTCTGACTTAAGGCCTGATCTTGAGTATCTGAAAGGCCAGACACTTCCGTAAATCTCTCCATAAACCGCGCATAACAATAAAAGCAGCGGTGAATACAGCCCACATAAGGATTTATTACATAATCAGCCTCCGGCAGATTTGATTTGGTGATTTTGAGCACTATGTTTTATATGATTTTTTATTTGTCATTCCGAGCTTGTCGAGGAATCCCTATATTACGATAAAATTATCTAATATGATTGGGTTGTAGTGAAGCGATTCTTCGACTCCGCTATCGCTCCACTCAGAATGACAACTAGGGAACATCATTTATTTCACTAATTTTTCCTTTGCCCCTTCGATAGAGCTTACAAATAACATCCTCTCTGTTTTATTGCTCTCACAGATGAAATTTTTCAGATTCTTGCTCTCAAATTTTGAATAGTCGCCGACTAGGGCGATGCGGAAATTGTAGGTCGCGAATTTCTGGAGGATGTCTCCTAGGATACCGGTCTTAAGGTCGAAGAATTCAGGAACGATGTTCTTTTCGTGTATGATGAGCCGGCTTGCTTTCTTGGCATAGCAGTTCGCCATCAGGTCGAGTGCATCGCTGACGTTTTTGATTTCGATATCGTCTGATATGAGCTCGGCGATGTTGATTTTTTTGATTTCAATCAGGTCTATTCCAATTTTTAAGAGGGGATAATTTTGTTAATCTTTATACAAATATACGATAAATATAGCAAAAAGTAAAAACAAAAAAGTCCGGATCGTTTCCGGGCAAGAAGAAAGAGGCTCTTGTTATTTGAGCCTCTCGTTTCCAATTTTATTATTCAGTCCATCTTTCCGGAGGCCTGCAGTCCTTGTCCCCAGGGAATGGATCGGCTGCCATTATGCGGTCGTTGCTTGTATTACGTTGATGCTCCGGAACCACTTGGATTCCGCGTCCTTTTAACCCCTCATAATAGTCATAGCGTATAATCATTCTATCTGTGGGCGAATCCGCACGTTCAAATTTGAACGGGGTTAGCTTTTGTTTCTCTTCGTAATAGATTATCGCTCCGATTACCCCGATATTATTTGGCGTTCCCATTTGCGAGGCATACACCTGAGGTATGGAATCGAAACAAAAATGTGTCACTTCTTCCTCTTTGTCGTTTAATCTCCACCCGGGGACATTTAAACTTCCCCAAGGACGTATCAGATATCCGCCGCTGTTTTTGCTGGCCTCTTCCCCGTTTATGACGCTAAGTCCATCAACTGAAGGGACGAATAAAATCACGTAGGGGGAATCGTTGTGAAGACGTATGGAATATTTTTCACCTTTGCAGCTCTCTACAAACGTTTCTCCTTTATAGTCATACTCAGTTTTCGGTATCCCATTTTTTCCAATGATTTCCATTCTGAACTTTCCTGTGGGGTTTCTCATCTTTCTGTCTCCTTTGCTTTTTTTGTTGCTGTATCGAACAGTATATCTATTCCTCCCGTATATTTTTTGCGGCCTTTCTTGAGCTGAAGCGTCCGTAAAATCGTTTTTTGTGGCCAGAAAAAAGATAAATAGGGCAGGTTGCTATCCGTTACTTTAAGACAACTGCTGATTCTAGCGCAATCAAGCTATTCTGTCAATGACCGCGATGTAGCAAAAAATCATGCTCTCGCATGAAGTTTGTTACAAGTAAAAACCCCGGCTTTTAGCCGGGGTGTACGTTTGAAGGCGACGCCGTATACTAAAGCCGTCCGGCAGGACGGCTTTAGTAGTAAGTTATACGCCTATGAACCAACATAAACGTACAATCCGTACGTTATCACATTCTTTCTACGATTTGAAGTACCATCTAGTATGGACACCAAAGTCTCGTGGCAAGGTATTGGGATCAGATCATGTTAAGAATGAACTGAGAAGAATCTTCGAGGCCATCTGCAGATGGAAGCACTGGGAAATCATTGAATTAAGCATTCAAGAAAACCATATCCATCTCTGTCTTTTAGCCACACCCAGAGATTCAGTCTCTTATGTAATGCAAATGCTCAAAGGTAAATCATCAGCTTGGATGAAAAAGAAGATTAAGCGTACCCACGGTCTTTATGAAAAAGAGTCCTTGTGGGCACGGGGGTATTTTGTTTCGACTATCGGTTTGGATGAAAATATCATCACGCGATATGTAAAACATCAACACCATAAAAACCAAGTCGATCAACCATCGCTCTTTGATAAATTAATCAAATGGAATACAAAAAGTCGCCCTGCTGGCCTGGCCGGCAAACCCAAAGCCACCGGACCTCAGCCCAGTGGTCGTTTACTGTTTTTGCGGAAAAAAATTGTTCTGATTTATTTTCAATCTTTAACTTCGGTGATGACAAACTTAATAAACTCAATCACCTCATTTTGCCTCTCCATCTCCACTCCATAATGCCAACTATCAGCTTCCTCTATGAGATCTTTCCATCGGGGATATTCTTTTTTTACCCATGTGGCGGCAACTTTTTTTGATACGGCGTCGCTACGTTTTAACGTGTAGAGGATGCGGCACAGGTTTAGTACGACATATGATTGCAGGTGGCTGTCTGCGAGACGGGTGGGGGCGGTTATTATCGGTTCCCATTCTTTGTGCAAATCTCGGATGCATGCTTCTTGGACGTCTGCGATATTTACCGGCTTTATGAGAGTTTTGAATCCGGGGCCGATGAGCGCGATTCCGGAATTATAGAGGAAATAGTTGTTGATTATCCATTCATTGCCGTAAGGTATTTCGTCGTAGAATATACCGCCGCCGACATATGGTCTCGGAGCTTGGGGCGGAAGGATATTTTGCAGCATATTATGAGGGATATATGAACACTCTATCCGTTTCGACCATTTCTCGAATTTTTGCTCTGTGTCCGAGTGCAATATTTTTACTGAGGCAATCTGTTCTTTCGTGGCTGGGTGCGTTAAAACTACCGCAAGGTCTATGTCACTGCGTCCTTCGTCGAAGTCGCCGTATGACAGTGAGCCGGTGAGATAGATTCCGACGGGGTCGGCAGTGAAGATATCCGATATGCCTTGTGATAAGAAATATAGAACATCGTTGATGTCTTGGTAGGGCGTTATTTTTTTATATTCAATTTTAAGCATTCCGGTATATAAGGTTATTGGATATTGATTTTTCTCTACTCCGATGAAATATAGTTACGGGATTGCCGTCCCCATCTCCGCGAGGACAGGCTATATTCGCAGTGTCTTCTTCTCGCAATGACAGTGATATAGCGTCCTCTATGCAGATTTCTTGCCCCTCTTTGACCAAATCATACTCCAAATAAGCGAAAAAGTAAAAAGAAAAATAATAAACACTCAATGTTAAATCTGCGGAAAATTCTGATGCCCGGATTATTTAAAGAGATTTCTTGGTTTATGACAGAAGAAAAGCGCCGTACCCGTAGGTCGTGCGCTTTGATGATTTTTCTTTTTGATTATGCGAGAACACTATGTTTTGCTCGATAAGGCAGTGTATTTCGAACGACTGTCCAGTCCGGATTAATTGTCCAGACATTATATTCTCCTACAAACACCTTTTCTTTTTCAATCAGAGATTTGCACATCTTTTCTATGCAAATATGTCCTTGTCCATTCAACCAGCAAAATGGTGGAGCGACATCCGGTGCAATAAGGGCAATTTTCTTGTCGAGTCCAGCCCTCCATAGCAGTGCTTGCATGATGAGAAAGCGATTCTCGTAAGTAAGCTCGGCAGTGTGTAAATTCTTGTACTCCTCTAGTATTTCTACAAAATCACAATAGTCCAATTTTGCATATGGATTGTTTTCCATTCTTTTATCCCCCTCGGTTTTTTTGATCTATTCTGTTTTATGCTGTTATTGATAGTAGTGGATTTTAGTAATATTGTCAAGGTCAGTCGTGAAATTTGATTGAAACAATTATGAATATACCATATAATAATTATGTCAGGCCGACTATTTTATGTTTCGGATTGATATGATAATTCTTTAATTACACTCATATGAAAAAACATCTCTTGTGCTATTCCTTCTATCGATAGCAGCAGCGATAGTCATAGGCAGCCGTTCTTTTAATTCAGCTTCTAAGGAGGCCGGTATCTTTGATTCAAATGAATCGGGCGAATCGCAGGAAGCGGGAATATCGGCTACGGAAGAAACGGATGATTCTGCCTTGAGTGAGGAAGAATTCAATAATAGTGGCCAAGCCAAGGCCATAGAAAAAGAATCGGATCTTTGGCCGGTTTTCGAAGATGCTGAGGTGGGTTTTTCGGTCCATTATCCGCAAGACGCTAATTTGGTTGACCAAAAAGAATCTGTTACCGAGGCAGACGGTATCTATTATAAAATAGATGTGAGAGATTTCGGAGAAGGGGATTTGCCACGGGATTTGAGCGCGGAAGAGGCGCAAAAGAATGTTGAATCGTTATCCAGCGGTGAGTTCGGAATAAACCACGAGAATTCTCTGGAGCTGTCGCAGAAAGTAAGGTCGGTGGGTTTTCTCTTTGCTCAGGATTTTATGGTGCTGTCGAGATTCGATGTCTGCAGCGTGACTATGGAAAGAACGCTCTTGTTCTATTTTAACAACAAGCAGATTTCCATAACTGCGTATGCTCCGATAAATGTCCTGCAAAAAACGATGCCCGAATATTTTATTTCGGACAAGGAAAATTGCGGTGAGCAATCAAGATGGAATTTTGATAAGCAGAACGAATTCTATCAGCAGTTGGCAGACAAAAAAGCTCCGGCTGATATCCAGCAATGGTTTGATAACTTCGACAAAATGGCTGAGACGATCATCTTCGATCACAGGTAGGGAAGTGATTCTGTCATTATAATAAAAATACACGATTGATTCGTGTATTTTTATTATTCATTCGTATTGTGTTCACAATCAGCAAGGTTGTGCGTGCAATCAAAACGGAATGATTCAATCGGGGCGATCTTCCCAACAGTGTACATTGCGCGGGAGCAGGTATATACCTGCTCCCGCACCGAGCAGCGGTGCATACAGCCCACATAAGGATTGATTACATAGTGGTGATTTTGAGCATTATATTTTATATGGTTTTTTATTTGTCATTCCGAGCTTGTCGAGGAATCCCTATATTACGATAAAATTATTTAATATGGGTTTAGCGGTAGTGAAGGGATCCTTCGACTTCACTCTGTTTCGCCCAGGATGACAAAAAAAGGGCTTTCGCATGAGCGCTATTTCTTATGATGGAAATAAATCCCGCATTCTATTTTCTGTTTCCGGCAAAACGCTTCAATTTCCTTTTCCATCTTATCCCAGAATTTATTATCCGAGAAATAGATGTCTCTGTAATCATCCAAAAGATTCGAATGATATTTTTTGAGCCAGTTTTCAGTGCACTTCCAGAGTTCGCCGGAGACATATAGATTTTCGAACATGTAATGATCCGTGCAGTGCCGGGTGGCGAGCACAATCTTTTTCCAGTCGGTGAGAAAGGGGAGTATCGGGCCGATGAAGACATAGGTCGGGATGCCGTTTTCTTTCAGCTTTTCAAGCGCTTTGACGCGGTTTTCTACAGATGAAGCGAAAGGTTCGATTTCGCGGCGCAGACCATCGTCCAGGGTCGTGATAGTGAAGCCGACTCGCCGATTTTCGAACTGCTTGATGAGGTCGATGTCTCGGAGGACCAAGTCGGATTTCGTCTGGATACACAGGTCCGGTTCGAGGGGAATGAGCTTTTGTAAAATCTTTCTCGTGAGTTCATATTTTTTCTCAAGCGGATGATAGGCATCGGTCACGGAAGAAAGAAACATTTCCTTGCCCTTGTATTTCTGCGTCTTCTCTGGCACCAGCTGCGGCGCGTTTATCTTCACATCCACAAAATCACCCCAGTCTTCCTTGTGATTCGTAAACCTCTTCATAAACCGCGCATAGCAATAAAAGCAGCGGTGCATACAGCCCACATAAGGATTGATTACATAATCAGCCTCCGGCAGATTCGATTTGGTGATTATGGAAGAGGATCGGATTTCGATGATTTTGAGCATGGATATTCACATAATTTTTTATTTGTCATTCCGAGCTTGTCGAGGAATCCCTACATTATGATAAAATTATTTAATATGGATTCAGGTATTAATGAAGGGGTCCTTCGGCTCCGCTCCGCTTCGCTCAGGATGACAAAAAGGGATTGATACTTCCTATAGCGCGTTGTCATTAATTACACCAACATAATATGCAGAGTTCAACTTTGCTTGTCAGGATATATTCTCTTTTTAACATTGCCCATAAATGTGTGATAATTATTGATCCTGTCTATCTATTACATACATTCCTATATATTTATCATAGATGAGCTCTTCAAGAAGGATTAAAATGTTTTCTGAAATACCTATGCCTTCCTCGATATTACTTTTTGACAATTCGCGTCCGTGAAAGACTTCTCCTCTTTTTTGAATGAAATATTGTATCGCTAAATATAATTTTTTATCTATAATATTTTTTTTATACAAATTTCTAGCTTGATTAGAAATTGATCTATTTTTTAATATTTCGTTTTCTGACACTCCTGAGAGAATGTCTAGGTTTTCTTGTATTTTTTTATAATTAATTAGGAATTTTAATAATGGCTGGCTTAGTTCAGTATCGTTTTTAGCTATGTTCTTTGCTTTTTCTTTTATGTCTTGCGAAACATCTCTTGTTTTTTCTTTAAGATATGTTGTTAGTTCCTGTGCTTCTTTTTCTCCAAAAGAATGGTTGATTACTTGAACATTTTGTTGCTGATTGACCGTAGATATAATTGTACTTTGTAGCAACGCGAATTTCTCAATCGTTTCATTTTTCAAATTCTCTATGTCTTTTTTTATTTTTAAGACATTTAAGATATTCAATTCATTGACTAGCGGTAATAAGACTAGCGCTACAATTACTATAAGTAATAGCTGGCTGAAAAAATCTATTTTAATTGCAAAGGTGTTTTGTTGATACCATATAAATATGGCTATTGTGATAATAATAGCAAATATATTATATAAAGGTTTATTTTTTTCAGTCAGTTTGTTGTATCGGGGTCTGATATTCATTCTGATATTTTAGTTATTTATTTAAATGCGGCTTTTTTCCATCGTAGATGAACGTTGATTCGTCGATCTATTTTTGATTTATGCTTGTTTCCTTCCAGCTTTTCTTTAATGGTTTTTAGCGGTTTACTGGCGAAGAATGTAGCGTAGTGAAGTGAAGAATCTCGTTACTACGCGGGATAGAGGGGGATTATTCGGAGTACCTCAGAATGGCAGAATGGTGGTTTGGCGGCAAGGGGCAGGGGCTGGTTGACTCGATGAGCAGTTTCGCGGGCATATTGTCAGTTCTTTGCCTAATCATACGACAAAGAGGTGAAAAAGTAAAAAACAAAATAACCCCGTTTCCGCGGGGTTATTTGTAGATATTCATGGACTATTTATTTCGGCATCGTGAAACCGTCGATTACGACTCTGTCGCCATGTTTGTGTTTATAACTGATAAATATAAATTCGGTATGTATATAAATAAATTAAGAAGGCCTATCAGTAGTACCGATAGACCTTTTTTGGTTTTTAAACTCCCAAAATTTTTTCGTAGAGTGTATTTTCTCCTTTGAGGAGATACTCAAAGGCGAACAGCTGATTCCATTTTTCTCGGTTTTCGGGTCTTTCGAAGATTTTAACGAGAATGCGGTTCCATTCTTCGATGGTTTCTTTGTTCGCCTCTAGCCGATCCGAAACAACAAGCTTGCCATTGGCAATGATGTCTTGGGTGGAAATCGGCTTGCGGGTATTTCTTAGTGGCAGGAGCATTCTTTGGGCTTCGGCAATAGATGTCGGAGGATTTTCTCGGAGCCTTTTTGCTTCCTCGCTCGGTTCAAAGACATTGAATGCGGCGAGCTGAACTATCCTGTATGCACCTTCTGTTCCCAGCCCATACGGTGCGCCGAGATGTCGCAGAAATTCTTTTACTTCGCCGGCTGCATAGCATCCGCACGACTCGTTTATCTCTTTAAGCATATTGTCGGGATAGACGGTTAATCCCTGCAGGACTTTGTTCATCGTTTTTATAGCGTGGATAGCGACATGGAAAAGGTCCGGCCAAGCAATCCGTTCGACCGACGATTGTTCGATAGCCCTTTCTTCCCATGTGACGACATTGTCCATAAGCATATTCATATAACCCTTTGCTGCACGGGCCATACCTTCTATCTTTTCACCTGAGATCGTATTTTTCTTGTGTGGCATTGCTGAAGAACCTTTTTGTTTTTTGCCGAACGGTTCTTGCAGGATAGTTATTCCGCTACGAGCACCGAGGCGGATATCGATGGCTATCTTGTTGAGCGATAGCACTATCTGGCATATTGCCTGGGCTAGCGGAGCGTAAAGCTCTCTGGGTAGAATCTGTGTAGCACCATAGAAAGGCTGGAACCCGAGGATGCGCAGGGCTTCTTCTTCTATCTCTGCGGTAATCCCTTGATAGTTACCGATGGCGCCGGAAAGCTTGGAGAACTTAAGATTTTCTTCGGTTCTCTCTAGATTTCTCAATCCTTCTCTAAGGATAACCAGCCATGTAAGACAGCGTTTACCGAAGGATTCTATCTCTGCCCATTGGCCGTGTGTTCTGGCGAGCATCACAGTATATCGATACTCGATAGACATCTCTTCAAGCCTTTTGATCAACGGCTTTAGCTCTTCCTTTAATAAGGAGACAGATTCCCGAAGTGTCGAAACGAAAGCCGATTCTTCCGTATCATATGAAGTAAGACCGTCATGCCAATATTTTTGAAGTTCAATCGGCAGGAATCTCAGGCGCTCATCGATGAACGCATTGAGGTCGTGTTTAGTCTCCTCTTCCCGTTTTAACCACCAAGCGATATCGATTTCCTGATTTCCCAGTTTTTCGAATATGCTTGTAAAGATTTCCCTGTTAATAAGTCCGAGGTTAGCTCTTGCCTCAATTACGGCAAATTCGGTTTTCTGCCATAATTTCAGTTTGTTTTCGTTTGACCAAACCCTGCTTATCGTAGGATGCTCATATCTTGCGATAATAATTTTCCCTCCTATATAAGTTATCGATGGCTGTAAAAAACCATCGATATATATTACATGATGACTATTATAAGTCAAACTTTTTTATTTAGCGGAGAGGGCGAGATTTACCCATCCGCTTTGCTACTGGGCATAAACTTCTCATCTCGCCAAATTGCGGGCTATTCGAGTTAAGTACCCGTAAGATATAATCAGTGTAAGGCTTTTTAGGTGGTTTGGTTAGAAGGGGTTTTGAGGTACTCGGGTCGGGGTCAGAAAATAGAAAATGAGACAAATGAGACACTATAAAAAGAATTTTAAAATATGTCTAGTTTGCCTATTGTTTGCTGTAGTTAGCTAAAATATAGATAAGACACAAAAAAGTTGTGTCTTATTTGACTTTGTGGCGATTATAGCGTCTTATATTAATTTGCTGGACTAAGTGAACGAGTCGCGTCATTAATGTTGTTGTAATAAGATAAAAACAAAGCATGGAATTGCAACATCAAAAAATGTCACAAGAAAAACAAAGCGTATTATCTCCGGTAAAATATTGCCTTTATGCTCGGAAGTCTACCGAGTCCGAAGAGAGGCAGGTCCTTTCCATAGACAGCCAAATTAAAGAAATGCTGGATCTGGCAGAAAGAGAAAATCTCAATATCGTATCAATCAAACGAGAATCTCACAGCGCAAAAGAAACTGGAACAAGACCGATTTTCAATGAAATTATTTCTGAGATTCAGGAGCAGAAGTTTGACGGCATCCTGACTTGGGCGCCGGATAGAATTTCCCGAAATGCGGGAGATCTCGGAAAAATTGTCGATCTTATGGACGGAGGATTTTTAAAAGAGATAAGAACTTACGGACAAAAATTTTCCAATTCTCCGAATGAAAAATTCTTGCTTATGATATTAGGCTCGCAAGCAAAACTTGAAAATGATAATCGTGGTATTAATGTGAAACGGGGACTCAGGGCAAGATGCGAAATGGGCTTATGGCCGACTATCGCTCCCTTGGGATATCTCAACCAAAAACATATGGACAAGAAATGCCAGATAATCATTGATCCGCAAAGAGCGCCTGTTATCAAGAAGATATTTGAAAAAGCGGCATACGAGCATTATTCAGGAAGAAAAATCTACCATTGGCTGAGATTTGATTTGAACTTTTACACTAGAGGCAATAAACCTTTGACGCTCGCTGGAGTGTATCGAGTGCTGGATAATCCGCTCTATTATGGAGTGTTTGAATATCCTGCCAAAAGTGATAATTGGTATTCCGGAAAGCATGAGCCTATTATTACGCAAGAACTTTTTGAAAAAGCTCAAGCCTGGCTCAAAAGAGACAAAATCGTGAGAGAGAATAAAGAGTTTGCTTTTACCAAACTTATAACTTGCGGACTATGTGGTTCGGGAATATCGGCTGAAGAAAAATATAAACAGCTAAAAGATGGAACTGCTGCACACTATGTTTATTATGGATGCAGCCGCGCTAAAGACAGACATTGTAAAAATAAATATATAAGAGAAGAAGAATTAATTACAGGGCTACTGAAAATAATGGATAAAGTTGATATCAGTGAACTTGGTATGAAAACAAGACTGGAGATGGAAGTTGAAAGGTTCAATAAATTTCAAAATATGGTCTTTGGAGAAAAACCAAACAACAAAAAACAAAAGCCCGCAGTTGATATGCGGGTTTATGCTAAATATGTACTTAAAGAAGGAAGCGCGACGGAGAAGCGAGAATTGCTGGCTAATTTGAGAAGCAGGATTTTGTTGCGGGACAAGAACTTAATGCTAGTCGATAGCTAATTTTTTTCTGCAATAAATAACTTATCCAATGATTCTAAGGCTGAAACGCAAGGGTTGGACAATTCATAGTCAAACCAAATGTAGCAATCTATCCTTAATATTTTGATAATCTGACCTAGTTTAGCAATCCAATCTCTTTCTAACTTCAAATTTGCCACTCCGCCGGGTTCCTTAAGCAGTTTATTTTTATGAGCAACTGATTGATGTCTAATCTTATGAAAATTCTGTCCTTCAAAATGTTTTTTTAACTCCTTTAGATCGGTTAGTCCACTTAAACTTCTTTTCTTCTTCCTAATATCAGCCATTTTATCTCCAATATAAGAATTGTCTTCCTCAGTTCCAAAATCAAATTTATAGTAATCAGGAGTTGGATAATTCTTTTCAAGAAAATCCATAAATGCTTGGACTAGATCTTCTTTAATCTCTGGTATGGAAGCTTTCTCTTTTTCTATAATTTTTTCAAGTATAGGTTTGATTGTCAGCTCTTCTTGTTTTTTTGAGCAAATCAATGTATGTAATATTTCAATGGATGCATAAAAACTGTTGTTGGCAGATAAAATGGAAAAATCATATCCTAATAATTCGTTTTCAGGTAATTTACTGTATATTTTTTCGCATACTAGAAAATTGATATCTGCGAGATAAACAAGTTTAACTATTTTATCAATATATTGCTCGTCTGATAGCTCCATTTGTTTTTTCATTTGATTTTTTGTTATAAATCTAACATTGTCCTTATAAGATAAACTCCTTCATTTTCTTTGAAGCTATATTTTAAGTTCAGCGCTTTTATAGCCATTTTTATTCTCTTTTAGGGTTTAATACCCCCCGCATCTCTGCTGCGAGAAGGCTTCATTAGTCATTAAAATGTTGTCATTTTCATTCTGATTTATCGAGTTCGTTTGGATTCCACTTGATAAGCAGGATATAAAAAATAAGATGAAATATAGAAAGATAAGAGTGCTCCTAATATCATTGTAGGATCAACAAGTAATGTAATTATTATATTCAGATATATTATGGCCAATGCCACTATTACTCCCGTCTTAGGTTTCTTATATATTAGTATACTTATAATAATTCCCAAGAATAATAAAAGCCAAATGATATTATCGTTTATTGTACCGTTACTTTCACTTTGACTAATAAAAGAACCTAGCCCAAAAAGATAAAATATAATATAGCCAAGACAAGCCCTACCTCGTGCCGAGGAGAGTATATTCAACTTGTCATACTGTTCAATCTGATATCTTAATTTCTTATCTTCAATTGCGAAAAATGCAAAAAAGCCTTTATTATTTTTCTTATTGTTTAACATGCTTTGACAATGTTTGCATTTGATTGCTTCTTCTTGGATTTGCTCTGCACAAAAAGGACATATTTTCATAAATTTAGAATTGATGGATTTTATAAATTACACGATAGAATTGCTAAGATGCAAAAATACCTTTTGTGAGGATTTGTTTCTTTTGTTTGAGATGGGGCCCTTGCAAAAAGTTTAGTGCTGAATAAAAAAAGCAATAAAAATAATCGCTAATACTATCCATATCGTTAACCCAGCTAGAGTATTCCAAAAAGATGATTCTTGATTTTTAATTGCTTTTCGAATCAAATCTTTTGGTACGGGATAAGGCACTCCCAACTTTTTGGGGAGTACACGGATTTCCCAATATAGATCCGGAATTCTACTTGCCATGACAAGAATGAAAGCAATCAAAAATAGAATTCCCCAGTAGCTATATACATAATAACAAATCGCTATTGTGATAATGCTCGATAGAATAGCAACTACAATGCCAGAACTATTCCATTTTTTGACTTCATTCTTCAAATAATCTTGATATTCGTTTGGGTCTAATGGTTTTTCAAGTAAACCCCTGCCGATGGATCCAACAAGATTTGTGCCCGCGTAAACAATGATTAACCATGCAACTATTGCTTTTATGATTGACCAGATGAGGAGTGCTATCATTTCATTAAATTTAAAAATTTATTTATCTTCTATCAAAATATTCAATCTATTATTTTTGTCATCAAATTACGTGTTATTTCTATCGCCTAAAGACTCAAATTCACTATTTGCGATATTGCTATCTTCTCCTTTATCTATTAAACCTGCATCTGGACCTTTCCCGATTACACGATTAAGTTGAGCATGTTTTCCTTCCAGTAATATGCCGGCCTTTCTTTTATCTCCATTGTTTTTAGGTTTTTCAAAAATCCATTTTAAAAAACCGGTTGTCCAACCGATAAAAGCAAGGATGATTGTAATAATAATACCTACAATCTCTACGAAACCTGAATTTTGATTTGCCCAGTATCTAATAGCTTCTATATCCATATCACTCGGAATGACTTTTTATTATCTATATTTTATGCCTTTTATGCAAATTTGTAAAAAAGAATTTTGACAATAAGTAAGAAGATTTCCGTCTGACTATATTATTTGATCTACTCTGAGCTTTTTTCTTCTGCCGGATATAATTTATGCAATCCTAGTCCGATATACCATGAAACTATGCCATAGAAGATTAAGTTGGCACATTCAGAGATAGAGAATTTTTCTCCTGTAAATACGCCATATATTAGGAATACAAAAACAGCCCCCGGCAGGAGTATTAGAATCATTGCAAACAGACTGACTGCTATTTGAGCAATATTTTGACCAAGCTCTTCCAATGCCTGATTAAGTTTATAAAGCGGATTGTTCATATTTTCGTATACTTTATGAGTCTATCCGATACTTTATTGTAAATGCGGAGAGGGCGAGATTCGAACTCGCGGGACCCGTGAAGGTCCTCCGGTTTTCAAGACCGGTACATTAAACCGCTCTGTCACCTCTCCTTGTGTGGGCTGTGATTACTACTTAGACAAAATAGCATTATATTTTTCGTTTGGCAAGGTGATTGGTATAGATGTGGCTAGTGCTTTTTGTTTTTCAAATTATAAAGTATACTATAGATAGTATAGGCGATATTCTGTTAGTGGGGTATAAATCTTTTTTTGAGGAAGGACAGATGAGAGGTGAGAAGTAAAGGATTCCCTTAATTTGTCATTCTGGAATTCTGGTACTCCAAAATATCCGGAATCCCGAAGCTATGCAAAACGAATATTATGTTTCTATTGAACGACTAAGCATTAAAGGCATAGTAAGGGGATCCCGGATATTTACTCCGTAAATTTCGGGATGACAATGAGAGGTGGTAAATTCTTGAGCCATCGTATCTTTGGAGTTGTTGCGTTATAGAAGGGCACAAGATATTGTGCCCCTACAAAATGCAGCTACAGGCGATATCCGATAGTTATATATTAATTTAATATTTATGAATTCAAACTCTTTCGTCTGGATGGGTGCCGCGGTCGGTTCGGTTATAGGTGCATATGTACCGGCATTGTGGGGTGCGGGGATGTTTTCCTATTCCTCTATCATACTCAGTACGATCGGAGGGCTTGGCGGAATCTGGCTCGGTTTTAAGCTTAGTCGCTATTAGATAGTCGAATATTTCGAAATAGTCCAAAGCCTTGCCAGACTAAAAAAAACCGCTTATACTGATTGCGTGCTTAATGGACTTATTAACAGAGTATTACAATCTATTTGGAGAGGTGGCTGAGCGGCTGAAAGCACCACACTGCTAATGTGGGAAGGGGTAAAACCCTTCGCGGGTTCGAATCCCGCCCTCTCCGCATCATCGTGCTAGCACGAAGTAGTTAAAAACAGAGCTTATTTAAAGCTCTGTTTTTGTTTACAAAATAGCCAGATCTTGGTAAAGTTATAGATGTAAAGTTTTAT
>JAQVBZ010000013.1 GCA_028690055.1 Minisyncoccota bacterium
GAT
This sequence comes from Minisyncoccota bacterium, assembly GCA_028690055.1. GTDB lineage: Bacteria > Patescibacteriota > Minisyncoccia > JAHIHE01 > JAGLIN01 > STD2-77. The sequence goes on from JAQVBZ010000013.1 coordinate 4, forward strand.
ATACGTTAAGCTGTAATCCATGTTTATGTCAATACCAAGAATTGAATTTTGTTATTCCTGGGTTTATGACAATCACTGGCGGGAATTTTATCCAAATTGTGAAGGGTATCCGTCAAGCGAAAAAATTGAGAAGAATCTTTTGAGAATTAAAACGGAATGGCAGAAATGTGGTGATGAAATACTGAAGGAACTAGAGAAGATTTCGGGACTGAAATGGAGAGACAAGACCATTCCTTGCTATGTAGTGGGCAAGTGCATTCCTTTCTCGTCTCCGCTGACGATAATGGTATATGGAGATTACCCTCTCGACTATGTTGCAGATGTGCTGACACATGAGCTTGTTCATCGGCTTCTTATCCAAAATGAAACTCAGACGGGAAATATCTGGAAGTATCTCTTTAGGAAATATAAAAAAGAGGAATTCAACACTATTATTCATATCCCGGTTCATGCGATTCACTGTCATATTTTTATGAAATATTTCGGTGAAGAAAGGCTAAAAAGAGAGATGGAAATTATGAAGGATCTGCCTGATTATAAGAGGTCGTGGAATATTGTTATGGAGGAGGGCGCTGAAAAAATCATGGAGGAATTTAGGGTGAGGATAAAAGTGTAGATTATCTCGAGAGTAATCTATCGGTATCCGATGTCTGTCATTACCGTCAACGCCGTCATCAATTTCACAACATTGTTATTATGCATCTATGAAATCTTCGGTTCCGTTAAGGATGTGGGTTCTAACTACTCCCACCCAGCGGAGCCAGGCAAATTACAACCGTACCCTTTTGGGTGCGTTGTGTTTTGCTTGTTTACATAATAGGATTCGAATTCAAAGGATAACGAACTATTCTAACTGGTCAAAATGTCAACGACGCGTGATGAAGTAGCAAAATAGTTTGACAAATACCTAAACGATGTTAATATGCTAGAGTTTATATCGATTACTTATTCTTGCGAGACAGAATGCGCTTAATCAACTGAACTACTAGCATATAGCGAACGAAATTGAAATTGAGAGAACTTATTCGACAAAACCACTGTTTTTATATCTCAATTCTTTTCTCGGTAAATGGAGCATTTGCAGTCCGCATGGGTTACTAAATTATCTGAAATTCATGAATAAGATTAAGAAAGTAGGATGGGGATTTGAAATCTGCAATATGCATTGCAGGCACTGTTACAACTCCTCCACAGAAAGAGGGTGCAAATATACTTTCGAACAGCTGAAAGAAATCGCGGACAAGATATGTCCGCAGATTGAAGACATTAATTTTGGGACGGGCGAGTTTATCTGCAATCCGAATGCCTTGGATCTGGCCCGCTACATCAAAGATACCTATCCGCACGTGAAGATGGCGGTTACTTCCAACGGCTCGACTATTGTCCAGATGGAACCGGAAGAGGTCAAGCGGTTGTTCAGCGATATTGATATCTCACTCGACTATCCAGACGAGAAGAAACACTGTGACTTTCGTCGTCACGAGAAGTCGTGGGAATGGGCAATCGGTGCGCTAAGGGTACTGGATGAACTTCAAATGCCACACAGTATCGTCACCTGTATTACTTCCGAGACTAAAAACGAAGATCTGGAGGGGTTACTCGGGATTGCCAGACAATATCGTGCTAACCTGCGGTTTAACTGGTTCCGAAAGGTGGGGCGTGGCAACGAAGATCTCCGCATCACCGCCCGGCGCGCCTGGGAGATTATTGAGTTTCTGTCGGACAAGGTGGTGTTCGAATGCATTGATCCTATCTTTGCCGGCGTGCTTGGGGTGGAAGCCATCCCGTGTCCGGCAGGTCGGATCAGCTGCCGGATCCACGCCAGCATGGACATCTCCTGTTATCCGTTCCTGAAGGGTGCGGAATGGAGCGGAGGTAATATCCTCGATAAAGGTATTGACTTGGATGCGATTTATACCTCCGCGATTTTCCAGAAGCTGCGCGCTCGCAAGGTCGCGGCCTGTCAGGACTGCGAATTCGAGAAGACTTGCAAAGGGGGCTGTATTACCCGTGCGGTCTTGCACAATGGGAGTATGAGCGAGGTGGATGACTATTGTCCGGTGGCGGCCAGTCTGGACATCAATAGACTGAAGCGGATCAAGATCAGGCTCCAGCCGACGAGCGAACTGGTGCATAACGGCTACCTGTGTACCACTATCTGTCGTCCCATCGTCTAGCTCCCGGGCAAGCTCGTCCACATCGCGTGGAAGGGCTCCCCGGGCGTTAGCCCAAGACGGACGGTTCTGCCATTTTAGTGTCGGAGCTTCGTTGGAAGACCATCGAGCGGTCCCGAACAGCACATTGAAACATTAAAAACAAGAATAAAAAGGAGCTGATAAGATGAAGAAAGGGGTTTTTGTAGTATTTGAATCGGCACCCAAATGTGGCAAGACGGCCGCTGCGACCCAACTGGAGGAAAGGATGGAGGTTGTCGGCGAGCGAGTGCTGCATAAACGGGGGGCTCTCAGCGTTTCGGAATTTGCCGAGAACTACAAAGGGCTGAAAGTCGACGACGATATCGGCTATTCGACGGCGTTCTATTGGGCGGATACGGTGTTCGATACCGGCGACTGCATCGCGCCCGCACTCGCACAGGAAGTAACAGTTATTCAGGAAAGATATGATCTGTCCGTGGTCGCCTATCGAGAGATACACGGCTACGAGGGGGATTTCTTCCTATTGAAGGAATACCGGAAGCGGAGGATGATCATCGATCCTGACTTGACGGTATTCTTGACGGCCGCGCCGGAAACGGTGTTCGAGAGGATAAAACAGGGAGCCGATAGCAGTGTGGTGGATCTGGCTTTCGTGAATGAGACGAAAAAATTCCAAGGGATGCAGGATTCGATCCGGCAGCATTTGGAAGATCTGGGCAGGAACTACATCACTATCGAGACTGATATGATCAGTGTCGAAGAGACGGTCGACATCGTCATGAACGAGATGGTGAAGATCGGTGGAAAGAACCTAATAGATGATACAACGGCAAGCATAGGAGGAATATGAACATGAAAGACATCTTCATAAATTATGATGGGCTGGAGAAATTCAGGCAGCAAAATGAGGTCAAAGTGGCCGTGATTGCACGACCTGACTGGTTCATGAAGGATGCGAAGATTTCGCACCTGATCGTGGAAACCGAAAGCGGGATACATAATAGGTGCTATCTGACAGAGTATGAGGGCATAAGCTTTATCATTGTATATGGCAGGTTTGACCGGGTAAGGGGATTGTCTTCCGACATCAATTACGAATTGACTCAGGAAACCCTGTCTGCGCTCGGCATCGAGACTATCATCGGTACTTTTGTCGGCGGTTCGATCAAAGATGAAGACTTTGCGGGGAATATTTATATTCCGCACGATTTCTTCGGGATGGGAAACTATTCCCAATCGCGCAACCGTCAGAAGGGATTCCGGAACGTGGACATGTACGAACCTTTCTGCGCCGAGGCCAGGGGAGCTCTGGTCAGGGCGGCGGATAATGTGGATTATCCCGTCAAGCGCGAGGGGGTGTATGTGTGTTTCCACGGATATCCTCGCATCGAAACTAAGGCGGAGCTCGACTTCTATAAAAGGATGGGTTGGGACATTGTCGGACAGACTCTGGACCCAGAGGCGACCTTGGCGAAAGAAGCCGGTTGCCACTATGCCGCCCTCGCAGGCGCGATTGATGACAGAGCACTCCGACAAAAGTTTATGGACAACGATCCGACCGCCAAAGATGAGATAGAGCAAAATATCATCGGCGTTAGAAGGAAAACTTTCGAAATCTTTCTGCACGCTCTACCCAGCCTCGTAAGGAGCGGGTTCGAGTGTAATTGCGAGCAACAAAAGAAACATATCGGGCAGCAGAACTATAAGTTTTACTATATGCCACGGTATCTCGTGGAATGAAATAGACATTTGAAACGATTCAAGTGTTGGCCTAAAAACCGACACTTTTTTATTGTATTGGGCAGGACTTGAATATATATCGGTATTATATATACTATGGATAGGGAGAGTAACCATTATTAACCTCATAAAATCATATGGAAGAATATCTGGGCAAGATAGTTCATATCATCATGGACCGGCCGCTGGACAGTCTGCATCCGAAGCACGGTTTTCGATATGAAGTGAATTACGGATACGTTCCGGATACGGTGAGTGGTGACGGGGAAGAAATAGACGCGTATGTTCTCGGTGTGGATATCCCATTGAAGGAATATGAGGGCAAATGCGTGGCGATTATACGCCGTCAAGAGGAGGATGACGATAAACTGATAATCATTCCTCGCGCAATGGGGGATATTACCGACGATGAAATCATCAAAGCCACACATTTTCAAGAAAAGCCATATCATATAGAGATAATCAGGCCGGGCCGGATTGCGAAATAAAACAATGATTTCCTTGCTGGAGGCAGTTCGCTCGTTAGATGTGTAGGCTGATGTTTGTAAACAGGAAGGAAGATATAATATTTGTAGTACAGAGTCTTTGCTTTACTTGCTTCTGTCATCACCGTCAATACCGTCATCAATTTCGCAACATTGTTGTTTACATATCTATGAAATCTTCGGTTCCATTAAGGACGTGGGTTCTAACAACTCCCATCCAGTGGAGCAAATAAAGAAAAGCAGTCTTTTTTAAGACTGTTTTTCTTTATTTATTTTGAGATTGAGATTCGGAGTTTATTCCCCAGAGGGTAAATCCCTCTCGCGGAGCCAATAAAGGAATCACTTATGTTAGTGTTGTTTTTTTATGGATTAGAGAGATTTGGGCCTGTGTAGGCAATAGACTAAAGGCTCATATTATGTTATATTTCTTGCAGAATATGCTCGTGTTTTGTTTAGTGAAAAAGCGAGAGTTTGTGATGAGCTGAAAACTGATAAACTGTTTTAAGCGAAAGGGGATATGAAAGATAAAAAAACAGAGAATAACCTAATAATCTATCAGGCGAAAAACGGAGCTATAGAACTCCGCGGTGATTTTGAACATGAAAATATTTGGGCAACACAGGCACAAATTTCAGAAGCATTCGGGGTGGATGTGCGCACTGTGAATGAACATATAAAAAATATCTACAAAACAAAAGAACTTGAGGATAGGTCAACTGTCCGGAAATTCCGGATAGTTCAAAAAGAAGGAAAAAGAGATGTCGAACGTGAGGTTATGCACTACAATTTGGATATGATCATTTCTGTCGGTTATCGAGTCAATTCAAAAATCGCCACAAAATTTCGCCAGTGGGCAACAAAAACCTTAAAAGACCATCTCGTCAAAGGATACACCATTAACCGCAAGCAAATCGCGAAGAATTATGATGCATTTATGCAAGCGGTCGCCAGCGTTCAAAGTCTTTTGCCCGAGCATATCACGCTTGACCCCAAAGCGGTGCTGGAACTTATCAAGGAATTTGCCGGAACTTGGGTAGTGTTGGACGCTTACGACAGAGAGTCGCTTGCTTCCGCTGGCACAATCAAGAAAGCGGTCAAATTTTCCGCCGTGGAATTGACCGAGGTAATCGCAAGTTTGCGCAGGGAATTGATCAAGAAAGGCGAAGCGACGGAACTTTTTGCGCAGGAGAAAAGGTTGGGGAGCGTTGAGGGCATCGTGGGTAATGTGATGCAATCATTCGACGGCAAGCCACTCTACGCGACCGCCGAAGAAAAAGCCTCCCATCTTCTTTATTTTATGATCAAAGACCATCCGTTCAGCGACGGCAACAAGCGTTCGGGTGCGTTTGCTTTTGTTTGGTTTTTGCGCAAGGCGGGAATCAAAGGGGCGAGAAATATCAACCCAAGCGCACTTACGGCACTCACGCTTTTGATTGCAGAAAGCAGTCCAGACAAAAAAGGCCAAATGGTGGCATTAGTCACCACTCTTTTGTCAGTAAAGAGATAGATACGTTGATGAAAGATGAGTTGGTTTTAAAATTAAGAATCCGAGTGCCTATCTTTACAATATTTATTTTTAGGCGGTTGTACCTGAAAAGCTACGAAGAAATATATGCAGGATTTTGCGCATCTTTTGAAGGGAAAGGGAATGAAACCAGATAAGATAACATTATATAATTAACGCGAATAGTAAGGCTGAGAGTATCTTTCTCCGGAGGTGAATCGAGCGAGAGGATACTAAACAGAAGAAAGCTAAGGGGCAACTTATTATCAAGGGCTAAATAATTAATGGGCTGGCTGATGCCAGAAACCTTATTTACTAGTAATTAATAATAAATATATGGATCCTAGCTTTTTTAGTTCGAAATCATTTCTAATTTTTGTAGCATGCTCCCTTTTGATGGTGCCGGTTTTGGTGTATGTCTTTCGTACCGATAGTAAATATGTTGAGGTCTGCGATGAGAATAATGGCGAATGCTATAGCGCCAGTATCCCTTATAGAGATTCTAAGCTCTCGGTTGAGGAAAGGTTGGATGACTTGATGGGGAGGATGACGATCGCTGAAAAAATTGGGCAGATGGCTTTGATTGAGAAAAATAGTATCAAAGATCCCGATGATATCGCGAAATACGGGCTGGGAGCATTGGTTAGCGGGGGCGGGGGAAAACCTGCTGATAATTCGCCTGCAGGCTGGCTCGGCATGGTGAATGATTTTCAAAGTTATAGTCAAAAAACGCGACTGGGAATACCTCTCTTTTATGGCATTGACGCCAACCATGGACACGGCAATGTCATCGGAGCAACTATTTTTCCTCACTCTATCGGCTTGGGCGCGAGCGGAGATCCTGACTTGGTGCGGGAAGTGGCGAAGGCAACCGCGGAAGAAGTAGCGAATACCGGGATCAATTGGATTTATTCGCCTGATATGGATGTCGCTTTGGATATGAGGTGGGGTAGGGTCTATGAGACATTCGGTTCCGATCCCGAGGTGGCAGGTGTTCTCGGTGCGGCATATATAGAAGGAACTCAATCTTTTGATTTGGGCGGTCAGAAGGTAGCTGCTGCCGCCAAGCATTACGTCGGTAATGGTTCCACGAAGTGGGGCAGTGCTATGAGTAAGGATTATTTTATCGATCAAGGGGATTCTGATATCAGTGAGGAGGAGATGCGTCGTATCCACATCGCACCTTTCCAAAAGGCGGTAGATGTCGGCGTAAAATCAGTCATGGTGGGGTTGAATCGTTGGAATGGGGAAAAAGTTTCTGCCGATAAACATCTTATCACAGATATCTTGAAAGAGGAGATGGGCTTTCAGGGCTTTGTCGTTTCTGATTGGTATGGTGTTTATGATAAAGAGAGCGACAGATATGATGCGACAGTGAGAGCGATCAATGCGGGAGTAGATATTGCGATGCTTCCTTATAATTATAAATATTTTTCCGATAGTATGCATAAGGCGTTGGCAAATGGAGATATCTCTCAAGCGCGCGTTGATGACGCGGTGCGCAGGATATTGAAAGCCAAATTCGAGATAGGCCTTTTTGACGAGAATACAGCAGACGTATATGACCTGGAAGTGGTTGGGTGCGAGCCACACAGGGAATTGGCTCGAAAGGCAGTCAGGCAGTCTTTGGTTCTGTTGAAAAATAACGGGACTGTTCCCATATCGAAAAACACTCCGAAAATTTTTGTGTCCGGTTCGGCTGCAGATAATATCGGCAAACAGTCAGGAGGATGGACGGTGGAATGGCAGGGCGTCGATGGCAATTGGTTGCCCGGTACGACAATTTTGCAGGGCATAAAGAATGCAGCGTCTCCTGCTTCTAAGGTGGAATATAACTTGAGCGGCGACTTCGATAGTCTGGAGGGTTTGGCAGATATCGGTATTGCTGTTGTCGGGGAAGAGCCATACGCTGAAGGATGGGGGGATAATCCCAATCCAATTTTGTCTGCAGAGGATTTAGAGTCTATCGCTAATTTGAAAAAACATAGCAAGAAAATCGTTGTAATAATAATATCCGGCCGCCCCCTGGATATTAAACCATATGCCAAAGATTGGGACGCTATTATCGCGGCTTGGTTGCCGGGAAGCGAGGGGCAAGGAGTAGCGGATGTCCTGTTCGGCGATTATGCTTTTATGGGGACTTTACCTGTTGAATGGGAGCTGTAGTGTATGGTTGTTCGGGCACAGGTCATTTGATTTGCAGATTTTTTAATTATGCTATTCTGTCATCCTGAAACCTAGGCCAGTAATATGCGGTTATTAAATTGAAACATAGTGTCTGTCTTGCATAGTTGCGGGATTCCGGATATTTTAGAGTACTAAAATTCCGGAATGACAAATTAAAAAAGGGGAATCTTTGCAAGCAGAAAAAAGGCGCGTATGAACAAAAAAGCGAATATAAAATCGCTTTTTTGATTGCGCCGATATTTTCTTTTCTCGGCTATGTGTTTTGACAAAGTCTTATTTATCCTGTTGGTCCAGTTTCTCTTTTGCTTCCTCAGTCGTTACCGGTTGCCCCATCATTATCAGTTTGATGATGGTGTAGGCTATCACCCAATAAACGAAGATGGCAAGCAAGGTGGGCCATTCGAAAATCTTATTTTCGGAAGAGCTGACACTGAATACATTCAGAAAAGGGGCGACAAGCGGGTGAGAAAAATCGTAAACGAAATTAGTGAACCCGGCGTTGGCGTTTGCTCCCATAAGCTTCAAAACGAAGCGGAAGGCGAGCAGAACTTCAATCAGATAAAGTAAATACCAGACGACCTGCGTACCTCGATATAAGGGCTTGATGCTGGAAGAATTATTGGATGGATCCATATTCTTAATCTTAGCTGATTATCAACGTCCGCGTTAAAAAGGTTTTTTACCCCTGATAACCCTGATTAAAACCATAATGACGGCGAGCACCAATAGAAAATGGATGAAGCCGCCGAGCGTGTATGAAGTAACCATTCCTAGCAGCCATAATATTACTAAAATGATAATGATGGTCTCAAGCATATGTTTGGACTTAGTGATTATCTTTCTATTAATGTCGACCTTGGTAATGAACAGTGCCTTTAACGATTATCTTGCGTTCTCTTCTTATAGTCTGATATAAATTGTTCTTTGGGTCAAATAATATGACTTAAATTCCACTTTGAAGTGCAATTCCCTTTCAAACAAAAGATATCTCGTTTCGGGGTATAATAGTTACGTAGAATAACTAATCATTTCATTAACTCTAACAAAATGTCTTATCAACAGCTTACTTTAAAACAATGTTTTCAGCTAGAGACACTGTTACAAACTATGGAGAACTAGAAATAGAGAGCAATGTGGATGAGGATTAGCGCCAGTACTGTTTCTCGTGAACTGAGAAGAAATGGGAAGGAAGAATATGAGGCGCGTAGCGCCCATAGCCTCTGTAAGAGGTGCAGGAAAACTGCCAAAAGAGGAACCAAGAGACTGCTTAATGATAAAGGGGTCTACTCCTTCGTAGAAGAGTATATCACGATAGGTTGGTCGCTAGAGTAACTATTTACGACGAAGAAGTTCGGCAAGCAATTGTAGGTCTTAAGGGTAGAATCGATAGTGAAGCGGTGACTGTGATATGGGATGAAGCCATCGCGACAACATGGCAAAAATCACCCCGTGTGGGTTTATGGAGACGTCAGTACCGGTAATTTATTGGTAAAGAATGGTCAACTGAAGACTGTTATCGATTTTGGATGTTCAGCTGTAGGAGATCCTGCTTGTGTTTTATCAATTGCATGACACTTCTTGAAGGAGAAAGCCGAGAAGCTTTCCGTGCAGCCCTTTCTGTTGACACCGAAACCTGGGCCAGGGGACGTGGCTGAACACTATGGAAGACCTTTATTGCCCTTGCTGAATCTTACAGGTTAAATCTTTCTGAAGAAACAAAAAAATCTCGAAAGATAATCAATGATTTGCTGAGCGATACGAATTAAAGCAAATTTTTAGAAGATATAAAGATAGAATAAATTTTTATATCTTCTTTTCAAGCACACCGTACATATTTGTGGTTTCGGAAAAGAAAACAATGAATTCTGGTCAGTTGCCCTATGCAGTGATTGCAATGAAGTGATAAAATATTGCCTTACTGTCTGCTTTCGGGTTATAGTAAAGTATAATAGTTGAAAAAATAGTAATGAATACAAATATGAATTATTCCTTTATTTTTGATATAGGCGGAGTTTTGGTTGATTTTGATCTCAGTATAGCCATCAGAAGGCTTGAAAAGTTTTCTCCTTTCGGAGGTGAGGAAATAAGGGGGAAAATTTTTGACCAGAACATTGATGGCAGGAATTTATTTGTCGATTATGAAACGGGCATCGTGGGTTCGTCGGAGTTTTTTGAGCAAGTAAAGCAACGGACGTGTTTGGATATGGATTATGAAGATTTTGCCAGGGATTGGTCGGATATCTTTACCGAGAATACGAAAATTTCTCATTTTCTGGAATCGATAAAAGACGATCCGAAAGTCATTGTTTCAAATATCTCTCCTTTGCATTGGGAGAGTTTATCAAAATATTACAATATAGACAATTTTTTCACAGAAAGTGAGATAATAAAATCTTATGAAGTCGGACTTCGGAAACCTGATTTCAGAATATTTGAAATGGCAAAAAAGATTCTTCCCGCTGATACGGAAATCATATATTTCGATGATTCGGAGGAGAATGTGAATGCGGCGTCCGAACTGGGAATCCGGGGGATCAAATATGATTGCAGAGATAGCGATATCGATAAAATCGTAAATGAGCTTATCTATTTAAAAGGATAATTGAGAAGATACAAGGATTCTGACTACATACTAAAAAACAGACATCTTTATGCCTGTTTTTTGGTACGATTTAAGTGTTTGAATATCTTATAAATGGACTTAGAAGAGCTTGGATAGTTTTAGTATCTTATTCTGTTACTTGAATAGTAGAGGCAATAAGGTGAGCAGAAAAATATCGGTCGTAAAATGAGCTATCATTGCCGATTCAAGACCTTTCTTCCAAAAGAGCCACCCGAAAAAGATTCCTCCTATACCATTCAAAACAATTGCACGACCGATAATAAGCGGACTTAATGCCGTTAAAGATGCCGTAATGGGTAAGTGACCCAGGCCGAATATGATAGCGGCGAGAAGAATTGATATTATTATACCTGTTTTCGTCGGTTGATTTCGTTTAAACAGTTTCATGCCGATCCATATAAAGAATGTCATCAGAAACAGTCTCATCAATATCTCTTCCGCTATGCCCCCATAAAAGGAGGCTAGAAGTTTTTGCCAGATAGGCGCATAGCTTTGATGTGTGCTGATAGCAGCTCCTAGTGTGGTAAAAATAGCATCTGATACATAAATAAGCATAGCGGTGACAACGCCTATAAGGACAGATTTTCCTAGGATATCTTTTAGGATCTCATTATAGTTTTTCTTTTCTACCATTGCCTCAATGAGCGGGAGATGAAAGTCGATTTTTTTTGTAAAAAATAAGCCCAGGAATATGGCGATAGAAAAAAGGAGCAGGCTTTGAATAAATTGAGCGATAAATATGATTTCAATCGGCTGTCCTATCGCTTTTAATGTCTCTTCTTGAACGGTAACTATATACGGGAACACGCAGATTACGCTTATCATGCTTAAACTTAGCAGGATGGAAAATGTTTTCCAATTGATATAGTTCTTCATATTAGAATAAGTTAGTATAAATTAATATAATCCTTCATCTGTGAATAATTTAACACAAAATAAATGTGTCTGCCAGCATCTTACGCAATCGCTACTTTGTGTTATAATGCGGTAACAAAAATAACGGAACCGATGTTTCTTTTAATAGCTAATCATTAGACTAAAAGTATGGTGATATCAAAAAAATCGATAGGACTTTCGATCCTAGCGGGTATCCTGATGGGGTGGGCGAGCTTTCAGGGGATATATCGAGCAGGTGCCTATTCGAACGAGACTTTAAATTGGGCGGCTCAGGCAATGGCGCAGGATTATGTAAGTCTTTATCTCGCTTGCCCTGCGCTTCTCATAAGTGCCTACCTTGCTTATAAAGGATCGTTCAAGGCATATCTTGTGTGGTTGGGGACTCTGATTTATGTGATATATTCCTATGCTCTTTATTCTTTTGCTATTCATTTCGGTCCGAACTTCCTGGTCTATGTCGCGGTGTTGGGGTTTTCTTTTTATGCCGCCGTCGGAAGTCTGATGGATCTCTCGTGGCATAATCTTGCGGATAGTTTTGTCAGAGTAAAAACGAAATATCCGGCAATTCTTTTGTTTGCCATCGGTTTTATGTTTTATTTTCTCTGGCTAAGTGACATCTTTGCGGCGCTTTCCGATAATTCTCTGCCTGCTGATCTTGCCGAAACGGGACTTATCGTGAATCCTGTGCACGTTCTCGATATGGCGTTCATCTTGCCGGGGGCGATTTTTACGGCGTTAGCTTTGAGAAGGCGCAAGACCATAGGGTATCTATCCGCAGTTCCTTTTATGGTATTTTTCGCTATCATGGGAATCGCCATCCTTTCCATATTTCGAGTTACTGCTCAATCGGGCTTTTCTGTAGCCGCTCCGCAGGTAATAATAATGACGGTTATCGTCATCCTCAGCCTAGCCGCCTCTCTACGGTTTCTTGGTGGAGTGAAAGATAAAGATAATTAAAAATAGGGTTTTTAGATTTTAGTGGTAAGACCGGCATCGGCGGAAAAATAGATTAGCACCGGGCTAACTTAGTCTGTGGCATAATGATTTTACCTTTATTCCCCCTCACCCCGACCCTCTCCCGGTGGGAGAGGGAGAAACACCGAATGCTGTATGATTGGATTATAGAACAGATTCGGTTACTTTGGTATAAGCTCTTTTAAAGGAGCTTTTATTGCGTATAAAACAATCAATAATTCGGAATAATTTGACCGCATATTCAAAAAGGCATAATATATACTATATGAATACATATTGATATAGTATGAAACCGGAATGTTGCAATAATGATAAGCGTATCGAAGAAACTCGACAAACAGTCGAGCTTTTGAAAGTTGTTGCCGAAGACAACCGGCTGAAGATACTATGCCTCCTTAAAGAGGGGGAACTGTGCGTATGCAAAATCATTGAACATCTGGGATTGTCCCAGAGTCTGGTTTCGCATCACTTGAAAGTTTTGAAGGATGCAGGACTGATTGAGGATAGCAAGAGGGGTTTGTGGGTGTATTATTCGCTTACGCTGAAAGGAAAGAAGACGGCAAGTCTTATTTTGAAAATGAATTGAGAGGTTGAGGGGTATAGAAAATACATCAGAGATTACGAATATTGTTTATAAAAATAGCTGTATTATCAAACGTATCAGCTTTCCCAGGTTTCTCAATCACAAGGGCACAAGATATTGTGCCCCTACGACTCGGAATGACATAATTTGTAAGATTATAACAATGAAAATAGAAGTGCTGGGCTCTGGATGCCCGAGCTGTCACAAGCTTTTTGAATTGACTAAACAGGCTGTTAAAGATATGGGGCTTAAGGATGAAGTGGTGTATATTACTGATATACAAAAGATTATCGAGATGGGAGTGATGCAGGTTCCGGTTTTGGCGATTGACGGCAAGGCGGTAATGACCGGAGCGACGAGTGATATTGAGAAGATAAAAGGGGTTATTGTAAAATATAGCGATACTGCCGGATTTGAGGCGAAAAAATAAGCAGTAATGGTTTAGGATTACCCGAATAATCCCGTTAATATTATTTCCTGAGATAAAACATGATTTGTCATCCCGAAAGATGTACTCATCTGAGGGATCGGAGAAATGCGGAAGAATCTTCTGACGTTATATTTATATAAAACATTATAAGTAAATAGTACTATTCCCAGATTCCTCAATCGGAGTACCTCATTTCGGAATGACAATATCTTTATATTATGCCAAATTAACTAAAGCTGTTCTACGATCCAGTCATATAGCATTTGGAATTTATCCCGCTTCGGACGGGAGAGGGTCGGGGTGAGGGGGAGCAAAAGTGAAATCATTATGTCACAGATTAAGTTGATTGGTATTATCTGTCGTACGAATCAGTTTTACGGTTACAATCATTATCTATTAAAACTATGGACATTTTTTATCCCGCGCAGCTGTTTGCCGATGTGGTTTCGTATGGATGGATGGGGTTGATTGAGGGCTCGTATTTTGGCAGTGCCGTCAATTTCTTCGTTTACGATACGATCAAGATCGGTTGTTTGCTTCTGGTCATCAATTACATCATGGCTATCACCAGATATTATTTTCCGCTGGAAAAAGCGCGGAGTATACTTACCAGGAAAAGGTGGTTCGATTCTAATTATCTGATAGCTGCCATACTAGGGATAGTGACGCCTTTTTGTTCCTGCTCTTCTATCCCTCTTTTTATCGGTTTCTTGAGCGCCGGTATCCCCCTAGGGGTAACTTTTGCGTTTCTGATTAGCTCTCCTCTTATCAATGAATCGTCTTTATATATTTTTCCGGCCCTGTTTGGTTGGAAAGTCACGATTTTGTACAATCTGTTCGGATTGGCAATCGCGGTCTTGGGAGGAATGTTGATTCAGAAACTGAATGTCGAAAAATATATAGTGCCGGAATTTTTGCGATTCAAATCGCGTGCGCAAGTGGAAGCGGAAAACGGAGGCGATAAGCTCCGATTCAAGCAACTTGCTGTGTATTTCTGGAAAGACGGTATGAGTATTACCAGAAAAATATTCCCTTATGTGGTTTTGGGTGTCGGCGTGGGGGCGATCATCCACGGATATGTACCTAGCAGTCTGGTGGAGCGTTATCTCTCTACTGATTCTATCTGGACGGTTCCTCTGGCGGTTATTTTGGGGGTGCCGTTCTATGCCAATTCGGTCAGCGTGCTTCCGATTATGGAAGCGATGGCGGGCAAAGGTGCGCCTTTGGGTACTCTGCTGGCTTTTATGACGGCCATCGTTACTCTCTCTATTCCTGAGGCCTTGATCTTGAAGAAGGTTATGCGTTGGCAGCTGTTGGCGATATTTTTCGGTATCACGACTGTCGGAATCATCATTATGGGTTATTTATTCAATGCTATCTTATAACATTATGAACAAAAAGATTTTTGCGATTGCTGTCGGGATAATCATGGTCGCAGCAGTTGCGTTTGCAGTCAAAAATAAAAACGAATCGGTTGGAAAGCAGGATGATGCCAGTCAGGTTGCGGACATTCAAGGCAATGTTGATAATCAAAGCGGTGAAGAAGAGCAAGCCGCCGAGATAGTACAAGTCTATTTATTTCATTCTACCCTGCGCTGTTCCACTTGTATCGCTATCGGTAGCTTGGCAGGAGAGACTGTAAACGAGTTCTTTCAGCCGGAGCTTCAAGCGGGGAAGATAGAATTTCGCGAGATTAATATTGATTTGCCGGAAAACAAAGAGTTAGCTGCCAAGTTCCAAGCCAGCGGGTCGGCTCTTTACGTCAACGCCATCGTGGGCGGTCGAGATAATATCGTTCAGGATACGGCAGTGTGGCGATTGACGCAGGACGAGGTCAAATTCAAAAGCTATCTTCGGGGCGAAATAAACAAGCGTTTTAAGAAAATAATATGATAGATGCTATTAATTTTTTGATCGACAGTTATAATGTCCCGCTTCTTACCGCCTTTCTTTTGGGCGTGCTCGCCTCAATCAGCCCCTGTCCTTTGGCTATGGATATTACGGCTATTGCGTTTATTTCCAGAGAGATTAAAACCGCAAGACATACTTTGCTGAGCGGTTTTTCTTATACCTTGGGGAGGGGATTAAGCTACACGCTGCTCGCAACTCTGATCTATTCGGGGCTGTCCTCATTTCAGATTTCAAGCGTTTTTCAGGGCTGGGGTGATAAGATTTTGGGGCCGATTCTGATAATTATCGGGCTGGTGATGTTAGGGTCGATAAAAATAAATATTCCCGGTGGCGGAGAAAAGGTCGAAAGAGTGAAAATCTGGCTCGCGAAAAAAGGCTATCTTGGTTCATTCTTTTTGGGTATGCTTTTTGCCC
The DNA here is from genome assembly GCA_028690055.1 of Minisyncoccota bacterium. Classification (GTDB taxonomy): domain Bacteria; phylum Patescibacteriota; class Minisyncoccia; order JAHIHE01; family JAGLIN01; genus STD2-77. Next base: position 15,909 of record JAQVBZ010000013.1, read on the forward strand.
TAGCCTTCTGCCCATATAGCGGCGTACTTTTTTTCGGTGTGCTTATCCCTTTGATCCTGCAATCGGGGGAGGGGGTGCTCTTGGCGCCTATTTTCGCTTTGGGCACGGGGCTTCCGGTAATCATCTTTTCCTTCCTGATCGCTTTTGCCATGCAGAAGGTGGGACAAGCTTTTCAGATTATGCAAAAAATAGAAAAAATAATGCGTTATGGTGTGGCGGTAATCTTTATCGGCGTAGGGGTTTATTATACGCAGTATCTAGTTGAATATTTGATTAATAGATAGATAGTATCGTGGCGCTTTCCTAGAGACGTTGATTTTTGAAAGGAGAGAGGATTTTTTTTCGGAGTGGCTTATGTTATAATTATCACGACAGACGGCGGAATTTTAGCTTATAAATATAATGATATAAAATTATGCGAACTAGAATCGTGGCGCGGGCGGTGGTACTGGATCGGGACCGGAATGCAATCTTGCTGGTTAGGAATAAAGGTGCTGAGTATTGGTATATTCCGGGCGGCGGCTGGGAAGCGGAGAGGGAAAATATCTTGGAATGCGCGGCGCGGGAAGTAAAAGAAGAGACGGGGCTGGAAGTCACGATCGGGAAATTTGTTTATCTGCAGGAATTTCACGCTTCGGAGGATTCGATCGTGTTTGAGGCGTTCTATCTGGCCTGCGCGGTAGAGGATGTAACGCTGGACAAGAACCATATAGATACGGATCCCGACGGAGCTGTCGGAGAGGCGAGGTGGTTCACCAGGGATGAGGCAGTGGCGATCGAAATCTATCCGAAAGTGTTCGAGAAGAAGTTCTGGGATGATTTGGATGGCATCGTGAATGGTGCGGACAGATTTATCGGGGTGAATGGGAAAACTTCGAAGGAAGGGAGTGAGTGAATAGAAGTATATTTGAAATTGGCATCATGATTTATCTGAAATCAAAAACAAAACCGCTTACAATAGCGGTTTTTTGAGTTGCTGAGCTTGTGCTTTTATTTTATCGTGATGGCAATATTTTTCCCGAATCTATATACTGTTTCAAATAGGGGACCAGCTCGCGATTTTTTATTTCCTCGGGGCTATCCCATAAAAATTCGCTATGTTCTTCGGGGCAGAGTTTTATCTCTGTGATGTCAGAATCGGTTTTTGCCAAGAAAATCAGTGTGATGAATTGCTTATTTTTCGTTTCGTCCACGTTGGAATAGTAAGAGGAGAGAGTGAGGTCGTAAACGTCCAGCCCCGTTTCTTCGCGGGCCTCTCTGATTGCGCCTGCCGCCGGATCCTCGCCGTCCTCCAAAGTACCGCCGGGCAAATCCCAATAATTACCTTGATATGTATCTTGTACCCTTTTTAATATCAGGAGTTTGTTCTCTTTCATTATAGCGCAGTGAACGATGATTCCCTTATCCATACTTTTAAGATTAGAAATAGATTAATTCTATTATAGGTTATTACTGTCCTTTGGTAAAATCGGCGATTAGTTGTTGTGCGAGATATAACGGGATTCTTCGGGGTACCTCAGAACGACAGAGAGCGGGAATATCCCTTTTAGGTAAAAAAGTATTGACAATAAAATAATGCTTTGCTATACTCACTTTAGTTAAGTAAAGTGACTTTCAAATGTATGTTTACTAAAACGGACAAAAAGAAAATAAATGAGCTGATGGGCGTGATTATGCTCTTGAAAACCCCTGAGGAGGCGGAGAAGTTTTTTCGCGACCTTTTGACCGAGAAAGAGCTGATTGAATGCGGAAACAGGTGGAAGGCGGCGCAGATGTTGAGAGATAAGGAGTCGTATATTGCTATCGCCAAAGAAACCGGACTCAGCTCGACTACGATTGCCCGGGTTTCGAAGTGGCTCGGCGAGGGTGCGGGTGGATACAAGATAATTTTGCAGAGGATGCAGTCAGGCAAGAAGCATCACAACCTTTCTTCAATCGGGAAAGGCTTGTGTTAGAATTGTCATAAATATTCGAAAGTAGCCCCTTCCCGATTTGGGAAGGTTTTTTGTTGTCTACAGATGATGGAGAATAGAAATAAAAAGAGGGAAACAAAAATGAAAATGGTCAGTTTTTCAAGCAGAGCAGGTATGGAAAGTTTCAGGGAATGCGCAGATGTCTACTGCAAAATCTTTGCAGAGCCACCGTGGAATGAGAATTGGGCTGCCAGTAAGGTACTGCAAGATATGATGGATCAAGCGGCTATGCCTGGATTTTGCGGTTTGTTCGCCAGGGAGGAGGACAAAATAATCGGTTTCACTTGGGGCTATCTTGTTTCTAAAATAGAGATGCAAGAAATTGCCGGCAATACGGAACTGGACTTTATCTTTGACGGATGCAAGCAGGTTTTTTATGGCGACGAGCTTGGAGTAAGTGCTCCTTTTAGGGGTAAAGAATATGGTAGGCAGTTATGCCAAGGTTTGATTGATCAGGTTAAAAAGGACAACAGGACTTCAGCGTTTGTACTGCGCACCGATACGATGGCGCAGACGGCACGAAGCCTTTATCACCACCTGGGTTTCATCGATCTTCATATCCGGGACAATGTTTACGAAAACAGAACTTATTGGAGGTTACTTCTGTAAAAAAAGAATGAGGCAGGCAGTCGGAATCGACTTTCTGCCTCTAAAATCATTATTAAATCTAATCTTATATTTATGAAAAATAAGCTGCTTGTAATCTGCGCCACACACGGTAACGAGAGGATAGGAATAGAGACGGTGGAGAGACTAAGGGCGAAAAAGCTTGATTGCTATTTCGACTGCGTGATCGGCAATCCGCTGGCTATGGAAAGGAATATCAGGTTTTGCGATTGCGACCTGAACCGATCTTATCCTGGAGAAAAACGATCTGGGCTTTATGAAAAAAAGCGGGCGTGCGAAATCTTGTCGATGGCCGAAGGGTATGAATATGTGCTGGATATGCACGAGGCCAGCTGTGGCACGGATAATTTTATCATCATTCCCCGCAAGAGGCGTAATAAAGTTTTTCCTATCGATTTGATAGACCTCGAAGTTGCTTTGCTCTGGCCGGACCCCGTGGGGCCGCTCGGTTCGGTGCTCAAAAATGCGGTTGAGTTGGAATTCGGAGTCAAGGATAAAGGAAGAGAGGCTATTATCTCTGTCGCGACAGACATTGTTGAAAAATTCATATTAGGAATATATGCGGACGCTTTGAAGCAAAAAAAATATCCGAAAAAAATCTATCGGGTATATGGAAAATTAAATAAAACCGATTTCAAAGGAGACATCGGCAGATTGAAGGATTTCGAGAAAGTAAATGTGAATGGGGAAAATTTCTACCCCTTGTTAGTCGGGCAGTATCTTGGGGAGGGTGTTGTGTGTTATAAGATGAAACTGTAGAATAGTGAAAGATCTATTATTCTAAAGATATTCATGAAGTAAAACCGCATAAAGAAATGGTCTTTGTGCGGTTCTTTTAAGTAATTTGTGGTGCATTTTTTTTATCCGGTACCGGGATGCCAATCGTTTTTAGCCTGAGACTAACGTTTTTATTGTTCATTTTTAGTGATCACCTCCCTGTTTTGTCTAAAAAGGAAGACGCTCAATTTGTCCATGTGCTCGACGGCGCTTTTTTGGCAAAAAGGGTTGTCCGGATCGTCGAATTTGGCACGTTCGATTACAGACTCTACTGTTTCTTTTTTCTGCATGCTTGATGCCTCCGACCAGTTTGTTTTTGTATCAAGCCTTATAGCTTGACCATAATTATTTTAAAGCTGAAATCGTTGTGTGTCAATGCCTGCGGGTCAGAGATAAAAAGCCGTAGGGAAAATCCGCTACGGTTTATTTTAATCTGGGAAATTTTAATTTTTTATTTGGGTGGGGTGTGGGTTGGTTATTTTTCTTTTTTCTGTATGGCTGCATTCGGGGTTAAAGCAGAATATCACCCCGTTACTTTGGTAGGTGTTTTTTCCACACTCAGGGCAGATTCCCCATGAGTGTTCTAATTTCCAGCAAGAGAGATTGCCTTTTTTCTCAATCTCTAGCTATATTGCTTTAGGACATAATGTTTTAGATCTAGGACCATCTAAAACCGTTTTGGGTTTCATTTTTGTTTCACCTTTTCGTTGGATTGCGATAGTACAAGTTTTACTGTGCATATGTTAAATCACATAAAGGATACTGTCAATGGGTGGTGAATTAGAAAGGGAATATAGCCGTGTTTATGTGACTATAAAAGATGGTCAAGACACTACTGGTACGCAGAATATCAATAATACTGCAAATGCCAGCTGAGTGAAAGAGGTATGGTATAATGTGATTATGGGTAGCGTTGTTTTTGCGTATGAACCACAAGCATATCTATAATAAACGATAATCATACGTTAAAAGATAAATGTCGCATCGATTCGGCGTGGGCGTTGTAATCGTTTTTTTTGAAATCAATTTAATATAAAAATATGCCGGAATTAAAAGATGAACCTACGATGAAGGATTTTCAGAACTATGTGACTGAGTTGGAGCAGGAACGCGGATTTACGGAGCAGACAGCATTGCAACGGGCACTTCATTTGGGCGAGGAAATAGGTGAACTCTTCAAGGCTATTCGTAAGGCGGAAAAAATGAAGATGGATGAGAATTCGAAGGTGACTTCAGTCGATGAGGAATTGGCGGATGTTTTGATTTTTGTGTGTTCTATCGCCAATCGCTATGATATCGATTTAGAGAAGGCTTTTCGAGAGAAGGAGGAGGTAAATAAGAAGCGGGTTTGGCTGTAGAGACGCATAATCATGCGTCTCTGAATGCGGGGTGGAAAATTTGATGTGGCGAATTAGACGCAAAATATTGCGTATTTACAGATAAATTGGGTTAAAGATGAATATAATCAGGGTATTTTTTGTAGAGTCTATGAATACGGGGTGGAAAATTTGATGTGGCGAATTAGACGCAAAATATTGCGTCTCTACAGAATGCGGGATGGATTGTTTAGTTCGAAAGATTAGACGCAAATTGTTGTATTTCAATGATATGCAATGGAATGCCGATACAAGACGCAAAATATTGCGTCTCTACCGGGAATATCTGATTTTGTAGTATAATGTAGATATGGTATTTTGTTTCGTGTTATAACTCATGAAACTGATTCATGATGAAGGATAATTCTAAATTCAAAAATAAATATCGTATCGCTTCGGCACGGCTGCGTGAATTTGATTATTCTACGGATGGATACTATTTTGTCACTATCTGCACTAAAAATCATCGACATTTTTTCGGGGAAATTGCGGATGGGGAAATGCGTTTGTCGGAGATGGGAAAGATTGCGCAAAAATGTTGGGCGGAGATTCCCGAGCATTTTCCGTTTGTGAAATTAGATGAATTTGTTGTAATGCCGAATCATATCCACGGAATAATAATTATTGATCATAGTCCCGTAGAGACGCATAATTATGCGTCTCCGGTTTGTGAGAAAAGCATAGAGAAGCAGGATCTTATGGTTTTACAGGATATCAAAAAGACGCAAAATATTGCGTCTCTACGGGATGTAAATGGAAGTGGAGCGGGCGGGCAATCGGGAAATCTGGCGTCTGTTGTCAGGGGTTTTAAAATCGGTGTTACAAAATTTGCAAAAGCGAATCGGATAAATTTCGCTTGGCAACCGCGGTTTTATGACCACGTTATCAGGAAAGATGAATCGTTGTCGAGAATTCGGGAATATATTCGCTATAATCCCATAAATTGGAATAAAGACCAATATAATTAAGGTATTTTTTGTAGAGACGCATGATTATGCGTCTCTGAATGCGGGGTGGAAAATTTTGATGTGGCGAATTAGACGCAAAATATTGCGTCTCTACGGAATGCAGGATAGAATGTTTTTGACTGAAAGATTAGACGCAAAATGTTGCGTTTCTACGGGGGAATAGATTCGTTTAAGTTTAAATATATGAAAAAGATAGTTGCAATCGGTGGAGGGGAAATCGGGCGGGCGGGGTATCCTGTCGAGACGATGGAGATCGATCGGGAGATTATAAGGCTAACGGGAAAGAAAAGGCCGAAATTGCTTTTTATCCCTACGGCTAGTTCGGACGCTCTTGGTTATGTCGAGGACGTAAAGAGGCACTTTGGCGGCAGTCTCGGATGCGAGGTTGATGCGTTGATGCTTTTGCGCGAGAAGCTGAGCTTGAAGAAAATGACCGAGAAGATTATTGGCGCGGATATCATTTATGTCGGGGGCGGCAATACGCTACTACTTATGAAAACGTGGCGGAAATGTGGGGTCGATAAGATATTGGAACGAGCCTATAGAAAGGGGATCGTGATGGCGGGGGTCAGTGCCGGTTCGATTTGTTGGTTTCGTGATGGTCTTAGTGATTCGGTTAAAAAATTTGAGGATGGTAAGTCCGGTTATATAAAAGTTTCGGGCTTGGGATTCATCAATGCCCTTCACTCGCCTCATTATGATTTCGAAAAAGAAAGGCCTCTGGCGCTGGAGAAGATGATGCAAAAGACATCGGGTGTCGCTGTCGCATTGGAAAATTGTGCGGCGTTGGAGATTGTAGACGATACTTTTCGGATTATAACCTCACGTAGCGGTGCCAAGGCTTATAGAATATTTTTTAGTAGAGGTGAATACCATAAAAAGGAAATCGAACAGACAAAAAGATATCGTCCGCTTGGGGAGCTTCTGGCTAAAATTTAAAAGTTTATCATAACTAAATATAAAATTATGCTACATCAGATGAAATTGCAATCGGATCCATTTGAGAGGATAAAAAACGGGGAAAAGGTTTTAGAGCTTCGGCTTTATGATGAGAAACGGCAGAAAGTCGAGGTGGGGGACGAGATTAAATTTTCCAAAATGGAGAATTCGGAGGAGAAGATCAAGGTCGGGGTTGTCGGACTTTTGCATTATAAAAAGTTTGCGGATATCATCCAAGACCTGCCTGCTGCGTATTTGGGGTACAAAGAATCGGAAAAGGACTATCTTAAGAATAGTATGTATGAAATTTATACGAGAGAAGACGAAGAAAAGTATGGCGTGCTGGGGATAAGGATCAAATTGATTTAGATTTTATAAAATAAAAACCTCTTTCGGGAAGAGTTTTTTTTGTTTGGAAGTCTATATATTTTCTGAATCAAAGTCGAATGGAGCTATTTTCTAATTCGTGGTATCCTAATGGAGTACGCTAAGATCAATAATATCAATAATATGTACAATAACACGCCATCAGGTTATAAATGTCCGATTTGCTTGGCGATTCTTGGTATTGAGAATGAAGACACTTGGATAAAGCAAGAAGATATCTTTTATCGGGATGATTTGATTTTGGGGTTTATCAGTTCGAAATTTGTGGAAGGCAACGAGGGGCACCCTCTCCTCGTACCTATAGAACATTTTGAAAACATATATGATCTGCCACAAGATTGCGGGAATCGTATATTTGAAGTGGCAAAGAAAACCGCATTTGCATTGAAAGAGATAAGGGGGTGTGATGGTATAACGATTTTGCAAAATAACGAGTTGGCGGGAGATCAACACGCTTTTCATTACCATCTGCATATATTTCCCCGTTTCACGGACGATAACTTTCATAGAAATCTTGTGAAAGACAGAGTTTCGGAACCGGAAGAAAGGACCGTGTATGCGCAGGAGCTAAGGGAATACTTTAGGCGATAAATATAAGTAGAGATAAGGGTTAATTATGAAACAAAAGGAATCTTTAGAAATATTAAAAACTGGCAAGAGTGTTTTTTTGACTGGGCCGGCGGGGTCGGGGAAGACTTTTTTGCTGACTGAGTATATCGAATATCTTAGGAAAAACGAGGTGGCGGTGGCAGTAACGGCTTCGACCGGTATTGCGGCCACACATATAGGAGGAAGGACCATTCATTCTTGGTGCGGGATGGGGATAGAAGATGATTTGCCTATCGATAAGATAAACGCTCTCAAGAAAAAGGAATATTTGGCGCGCAGTGTGGCGTTTACCAAAGTGCTTATTATCGATGAAATCTCGATGCTCAGCGCCAAGCAGCTCGATCTCGTGAATCGTATCTGCCAGATGTTCAAAGAAGATATGCGGCCCTTCGGCGGGATGCAGGTGGTTTTTTGCGGTGATTTTTTCCAGTTGCCACCGGTGGGGAGAAACGGCAAAGATGTGCGATTCGTTACGGAGTCGGAGGTCTGGAACAATATGGATCTCAAGATATGTTATCTTGATGAGCAACACCGTCAGTCGGATAAGAAATTTCTGAAGCTGCTGCGGAGTATCCGTGAGGGCGAGGTGACGGAGGAGATGCGCGGTGTTCTAAATAAGAGGCTTAATAAAAAAATTAAATCTTCAATCACCCCGACAAAACTGCATACACACAATATCGATGTAGAGGCATATAATCTCAGAGAACTGGGGAAGATAAAAGGCGAGGAGTCTGTATATGAGATGAAAGGTGAGGGGCTGGAAAAGTTGGTGGAGAATATGAAAAAAGGAAGCTGTCTGGCGCCTCAGCTTTTGGGACTAAAGGTTGGAGCGACAGTGATGTTTGTAAAGAATAATTTTGTAAAACATTTTGTTAATGGCACCCTCGGCAAGGTGACGGAGTTTGACAGTGATAGCGGCTATCCGTTGGTGGAGACTTTTGATGGGGATATTATCGAGGCCAGTCCGGAGCAATGGGTGATCGAAGATGGCAAGGAGATAGTCGCTTCGGTGCGACAGGTGCCTCTGCGGCTGGCGTGGGCGATTACAGTGCACAAGAGCCAGGGGATGAGTCTGGATGCGGCGGAGATGGATCTGCGCAAGACTTTCGAATACGGAATGGGGTATGTGGCATTGTCGCGAGTGCGTTCTCTCGCGGGGATGTATTTGGTGGGTTTCAATGATATGACGCTGAAAACCAGGCCGGAAGTGATTGTGCTGGATCAAGAACTCCAGGTACGTTCAGATGGGGATTTGAAAGAATTCAGTGGTGCGAATAAGAAAGAAATCAAAAAAATGCAGGAGGATTTTGTGGGTAAGATAGCCGGGGCGAGATTTGCCGGTGGGCTTTTTGATTAAAAATAAAAGGAAACTTTTGTTCCCCCTCACCCTAGCCCTCTCCCGATGGGAGAGGGGACGTGTTAATTACAATAGAATTGTTTATGCTCATTTCATCGCGTATCATATTTTGAAGTAATATATAGTATTCAAGATCTATCCCAGAATTACATTCCAAAAACAACCTGTCACATACAGGTTGTTTTTCTATTTCGTTATTTTCTTGAATCTATCAATATCCCCGCCAGACGGATGTCGTCGTAGGAATATTCTTCGCCCAGATAGTCGAAGACGGGTTTCAGTCTTTCATTGCCACATTCTTCAAAGGCGGATTCGATTTTACTGAATTTCTCTTGGGGGAAATCTATATAACTTAAATCCAGTATCTCTCCCTCTGCCAGCAGTTGCGTGATATGGTTGATGATGGTGCCGATTTTGAAATTTTCTCTTTTGGCGATTTCTGCGAGCGGGACTTGCTGTATTATAAGCTCTTTTGTGGTCAGCGCGGTTTTAGAAATAGATTCTTTGATGACGCGAGCGGAGGGCTTGTCGGGAATATCTTTGGGAACAAGATTGTTTTCTGTGGTGAAATCTATAATCTCACCGAGAAAGGATTCGCTCAAGTCTTCCAGCTTTTTCGCACCTACTCCGCTGATGCGCGCGAAGTTGTCTCTATCTTGCGGTAAGTAGAAAGCCATTTCTTGCAGACTCTGATCTCCGAAGATGACGAATGGGGGAACATTGGCTTCTTCTGCCAGAGTTTTGCGCAAACCGCGCAGCTTTTCGAATAGCTCAGCGTTGTAATCGAGCTTGCCGGTTTTGACTTCTTTTATGATGTCGACTTGAGGTTTTGGAATCTCTAAGATTTCGCTTCCTTTCAGGAATTCTACTCCTTTTCGTGTGATGCCTAGCGTCGGATATTTGCCTATGTCTTTTCGCAGATATTCCAAGCCGACTAGGTGATTTATGATCTGCCCCAGTTCGTTCTCGGAGAAATCCTCGACGATGCCGAAGACAGACAATTTGTCGTGTCCATTCGCTGAGATTTTCTGACTTTTCTTCCCGCGCAAAACTTCCGCGATATAGCCTTTGCCGAATCGGTTCTCGGTCCGAACGACGGCGGAGATTATTTTTTTGGCAATGATGGTCGCATCGAAAATCACTCTATCGGCGAGGCAGATGTCGCAACCGCCGCAATTATCTTTTTCAAAATTTTCTCCGAAATAGCGGAGGATATATTTTTTTCGGCAGGTGGTAAGCTCACCATAGGTCATCATTTCTCCCAGCTTTTCTTCGGCGCGACTTTTCAGGTCCTGGTCATAGATCTGATTGATAAAAAACTCGTGCTTGCGGGTGTCGGCATAGGTATAGAACATCACACAATCGCTCGGTAGTCCGTCACGTCCGGCACGACCGATTTCTTGGTAGTAACCTTCGAGGGTCTTGGGGTAAGTATAATGCACAACAAGGCGCACATCCGGCTTGTCGATACCCATTCCGAAAGCGATAGTCGCGACTATGACATTAACTTTGTCTTTTATAAAACGATCCTGGGCCTTCTTTCTTTTCTCTTTTGTAAGCCCTGCGTGATAGGCGCAGGCCTTGAAGCCGTTGCCTGTGAGTTTTTCCGCGATTTTTTCCGTTTCTTTGCGCGAAAAACAATAGATGATGCACGATTCATCTCTGTATTTTTCCAAAATGTTAAGAAGTTTGGGGAAAGCGTTTTTCTTTTCCACGACGCTCAGGTTTAGATTTTCTCGATTGAAACTTGAGATAAAAAGTTTAGCTTCTTGAAGGTCGAGCTGATTGACGATGTCTTCCCGGACTTTGTCGGTGGCGGTTGCTGTCAGAGCGATAAGAGGTACGTCTGGAAAAAGTTTGCGAAGATGTCTCAGATTGCGATACTCGGGACGGAAATCGTGTCCCCATTCGGAAATGCAGTGCGCCTCGTCAATGGCAATGAGGCTTACGGGGAGTGACTTGACCCAAGATTGGAAAATCTTGAGAGCGAATCTTTCCGGTGCGATATAGAGAATTTTGATTTCATCACTTTCCACTTCTTCGTAGATTTCTCTTATTTCCCCTGCGCTTTGGCTGGAATTGATAAACTCCGCGCGGATGCCGCAAGACTGCAGCGCATCCACTTGATCTTTCATAAGCGCAATCAGAGGAGAGACGACTAACGTAATCCCTTTGAATTTCAGCGCCGGCAATTGATAGCAGAGAGACTTTCCTCCGCCGGTCGGCATCAGTACAAAAGTGTCATTTTTCTCTATGACATTTTGGATAATTTCCTCTTGGAGCGGACGGAATTGATCGTATCCGAAATATTGTTTTAGAAGAGTTTTCATGGCGCTTAATATACAGAAAAAGAATTTGATTGCAAAATATGCTTGTATGATAGCATATTATATAAAGTGAGGACACCCTCGAAGTGGGAATATGATATACTGTTAATATGGAGTTATTCTTGGGTCATGTATGTTTGTGTCCGTAATCCTTATCTAGTAATATAAATTTTAAAAAAATGGCTAAAAAGTATAATATAAAATTTATTGCCGTCGGCAGTATTATGGCGGTATCTTTTGTCGGAATCAGAATACATTTGAATATGAATAAATTACCGATTACCTGCGTGGTCAGTTCTCAGTGGGGGCAGGAATTGGATAGTTATGAGGGGACTATGGAAGCAGCTAGCAATGTCTTTGTGGGTAGAGTTATAAAACAAGTGGGGACTCGAGCAAGATTCGAAGAGCCTGAGACGCAATTCGAAGTTGAAATCATATACAATATAGAAGGAGATTTGCAGGATAGGGCTATTGTTAGCCAAGCGGGTGGTTATAAAAACGGAGTTTTATATCGGACGTCTGATGATATAACAATCGCTACCGATAAATCAGTTAAAGAGAATGATAGTGGGTTGATAAAAGAAGGCGAGACTTATTTATTTGTCACGCGTTATAGTGAGATGGGGGATTGGTATTCTATTTACACCCATTCAAAAGGAACTAAAATCTTAAGCAAAGATAAAAATCTGGATAAGACGGCTCTTAAAAGCTTGTATGAAAACGATGAAAGATTTATCAGGCTGAAAGATGCTTATGAAAAAGGAAAATCGACGGATATAAGAGTAGAGAAAGATAGCGCTAAAAACGGCGAGCAATCGCTTCAGAAAGCAGAGGAATAGTTTCTTACCGGCCCGGTCGTAATGACTGGGCTTTTTATATTTTAGAATACGATAGGGGGGGCAGTGTATTCCTGCCGGTTTATATCATCTCGTTATGCTAAATATTACATTTTATAAATGCGTTAAGGTATAGAGTTTATCTTTGAATGGACATATCTTTTGACTTTGTTTTTATTTGTGAGATAATTTACTCAGAACAATCAAATGTCGTATAGCAAATAAGCAATAAAGCATGTATTACCTCTATATCTTGAAATGCGCTGATGACACGTTATACACCGGGATTACTGTGGACTTGTCTCGAAGAGTGAAAGAACACAATACTTCCAAATTGGGTGCTCGATACACGAAATGCCGCAGGCCGGTGGAGCTTTTATTTTCCAAGCCTTTTGGCACGCGCTCTGTAGCGTCCAAGGAAGAATTTAGGATTAAGACTTTGTCGCGGGAGGAAAAGTTGAATATTGTGAAAAAAGGGAATACTAATCGTGAGTCAAAAGCGAAAAAAGACGGTTGATTTATTGTAGGAGCAATATCGCTCTGTTTTTTAAGGTAAAATTGGATAAAAAATAACTTATTTCTATATATCTAAGAATTAAATTATAAACGAATGAAAAAAGTAGCAGTGTTTCTTGTCGCTTGTCTGGCGATGTTTCCTGTTCTTGCTTTGGCTGTATCCAATGATGAACCGCCAGTACTGGAGCCAACGGTCACAATAACTTCGCCGACAGATGGCGCTATTGTCTCCAGTCCAGTTGTTATTAAGGGTTATGTGGAAAATTTTGAATTCGATAGCTACAGCGTGACGGTGAAAGGGGAAGGTGATTCTACCTATACGATAGGGACAGGAGATCTTTCGGCAGACTTATTCAATCCAGACTCTCTCTATAGTTGGGATACGACAGGTCTCCCCGATGGATCGTATTCTATAAAACTTTCGGCTACGAATGGCGTTGACACTATACTTTCTACTGTGCAAGTTTCGATTGGTGGCGAGATATTCGATGAGAACCAATGCAAAAAAGGCGGATATAAGGAATTAGGTTTCAGAAATCAGGGGCAATGTGTCAGTTATGGAAATACCCATAGATACAGAAATAATTCTTTTTAAAAAATAATAAAAACAATCCGTCGATTTCGATGGATTGTTTTTTTGTGGAAAAAGTGACTCGTTACTTATTTTATGTCATAATTAATTCAATAATAGCCATTAGAGCAATCATATGAGGAGGATAAAAAAACTTACTCCGGAGGAGACCGAGGTGATTGTTAAAAAGGGGACTGAGAGGCCTTTTTCTGGTAAATATTGGAATTTTGACGGCGAAGGAATTTATTCTTGCAAGAGGTGTGGAGCTGAACTTTATCGTTCTAGGGACAAATTCGATTCCGGATGCGGTTGGCCGAGTTTTGATGATGAAATTCCCGGTGCGGTAAAAAGGATTCCTGACCGGGATGAGATGCGGACAGAAATAGTATGCGCGAATTGCGGCGCTCACTTGGGGCATGTTTTTTCTGGAGAAGGGATGACACCGAAAGACACGCGACACTGTGTTAATTCCATTTCTTTGGATTTTAAAGAAAAAATATGAAAGATGATATCCAAAAAGCGTATTTTGCGGGCGGATGTTTCTGGGGAATCGAATATCACTTCCAGGATTTGGAGGGAGTAATTTCGACGCGAGTCGGATATATGGGCGGCAGTACGGAAAAGCCTACCTATGATGAAGTCTGCGCCGGGCGGACGGGGCACGTTGAAACATTGGAGGCGGTTTTTGATGCGGACAAGGTGAGCTTTGAAAAACTCGCCAAGCTGTTTTTTGAAATACACGACTCGACGCAGAAAAATCGTCAAGGACCTGATATTGGCGAGCAATATCGCAGTGTGATTTTTTATACAGACAAGGAACAGAGGGAAATTGCGGAAAAACTTATCGGAATATTGAAAGGAAAAGGTATAAATGCCGTTACGGAGCTTGTTCCAGCTGAAATCTTTTATGCGGCTGAAGATTATCATCAGAAATATTATGCCAAAACCGGTAAGTCGCCATATTGCCACATAAGAAAAGAGATATTTTAGATAGATACTCTTGTGCTTTAAAAACCAAATATATTTTGTCATTCCGAATTGTAGGGGCACAATGTCTTGTGCCCTCTGCGACCCCGGAATCTGGGAAAAACAACATACTTGATAATAAAGTTATCTTTAGAAATAACATTTGCGATCGTTTATATATTCCCGGGATCCTTCAGTCGAATACGTCTTTCGGGATGGTAAATCACAGGCGTATTTGTTTTAATCAAGATTCTGTCAGTGAATTATCAAACTTGTACAGAAACGGCAAGGGATGTGTATTATCGCAGGAAAATAAGTTTTGTATGCTTGAACTGTTTACTAAGGTTATGTAGAACTTCAACTATTAATTCACATATATGAAGTCAATCTGGAAATATCTCGGGTTAATATCCGTGTACGCTTTGATTTTCATACCGCCTGTCATCCGTGAGCCGGAAAGTGGCGCTAGATTTAATGCAGTTTTTGTCGCGGTTTTTCTGTTTCTTGTTCTTCTGACAATCTTTAGTGGTTCTTTTTTCTATAAAAAAATCTTATCGGCGTTGGGAATTCGCGTTTTATCATCCGGCGGGGATATTATCAAGACGGATTTTGGACATAATCTTAAGAACGTTTTTGCTAGAAATTTGATAAATATTACAGGCGATGCTTTTTTTAATCTGGTTTTTATCTTGTTTCTTATATTCTTTGCCGTAAGCTCGGCCGCGGTCGCCAGTGATGCGGCAAGTTCGATATAAATTAATGTATATAAAATATGAATATTAAAGGAGATTACAAAATATTTTTGATTTTTCTTGCTATAGTTGTTGCGGGAATATATTTTTTTAGAGATGGCATAGGGGGTTTATCCTATCGTACGGAGGAGACGGAAAAAGAAGACATTACTTTTGACACTGCTCAGGATATTACGGATGAAAGCGAAGAAGAGGAGACCCCGGAAGAAGAAACTGTTTCATTGCCGATTGAGGAATCGGCGGAAGAGATGTCCTTGCCACCCACAGCAACGATTGTGAACGTACCTTTCACTTCGCAGGCGCCTTTCGGGGACTGGGCGGATCCGAGGCAGCAGCACGGATGTGAGGAGGCATCACTTTTGATGGCGCATTATTGGATGCAGGCGAAAAAACTAACTAAAGAAACCGCTCTTTTGGAGATTTTTGCGATGTCGGAATATGAGGAGGCTAATTATGGTGGTGCGCACGATCTTTCTTTGGAGGATACTTTGAAATTCTATCGCGAGTATTACGGTTACAAAAAATCTTTCACGAAATATGACATTAGCGCCCAAGATATCAAGCGAGAAATCGCGCAGGGCAATCCGGTTATCACGCCTATGGATGGAAGGAAGCTCGGGAACCCCCAGTATACGGCACCCGGTCCGGAGCTGCACGAGTTGATCGTGATCGGGTATGATGATGGCACGGGGGAATTCATTACCAACGACCCTGGCACCAGATTCGGCGAAGGCTATCGCTATGATTATGAAATATTTATGGATTCGATTCGCGATTATAAGACGGGGTTCGATGAGCCGATTGATACTGTGTTAAAGGCGATGTTGGTTATAGAAAAAGAATAGAATGTTAGTTTATATTATTTGTGATATAATGAAAAACAATAATTACATAATAATAAATAATGAAGAAATTAATCGTTGTTGGTGTCTTTTTTGTGGTGATAGCTATCGCCATACTTATAAATGGAGCTAAATTTGTCGAAGAAGACAATGAAAGTAGAAGCGAACAAGGACTGGAAGATATGAATGAGCTGGAAAAAATGGAAGATACGAAAAATGGGCAGGATACGCAGGAAGTCACTGACAAGCAGGATATAAAATATCGGACGGTTGATATCTATTATTATGATCTTCAAAAAGATAATTGTAATATCTATAAGGATGGACTAGTTGCCCTAAAGAGAGAAGTGCCGGATTCGGATGATGTTGTAGATGTGATAAAAAGCACGATTAATCTTTGGTTGGAAGGAGAAATAACCGAGGACGAAACTTCCGGTGAGCTTAGTGCTGAACTTTCTGCTGATGATGGAGTAAAATTAACCGATGCTTCTCTCGATGAGGGTGGGGTTCTGATTTTGACTTTTAGCGATCCTGATTATAAGACAAATGGTGGCTCTTGCCACGTGGGTGTCATAGCGGCGGAAATCGATGCTATAGTAAAACAGTTTGCCGAAGTCAAAACGCTTAATATTTTTCCAAAAGACATATTCGACGCCTAGGTGCGTGCGAGTTGTGGTTTTTAATGATTAGATAAGTATGAAATATACTTATCTTTTTGGTTTAATGATTTTGTGCTATAATCTTTGTAATCGGCAATAACTGTAAAACAGATTCTAATAAAACGGTATTTTTTGGAGATAAAAATGTGACGATGGGGAGCTAAAGATGTAAAACCGATTGTTTAAAATTTATATTTTAAATAGTCCTTATAATTGAAACAAATGAAAATCTTAAAGCATCTGCTGTTTCTTGTTCTTATTTCATTTTCTTTTTGTGTCTCTGCCGGTCCTTGTATGGCGGCAACTTTAAACTGGAAGGGGTATACTTGGACTTTGGCTAACGGTGACGCATGGGATGCCGAATTAAATACTTATTCAAGTTCTAATGTTGTCGGTCCGGATGCTAACGGCTATATCACTCTTAAATTAACTAATCCATCAGGAGAAGATCCTATCGGAGCGGATATGTATTGTGAGCAGGATAGGTTCGGTTATGGGACTTACACTACTGTCATCGGGTCAAGATTGGATAATCTTGACAAAAACATCGTTTTTAGCGGGATGACAGTGAGGCGTGATAAAGATCCTTGGTTTGAGTTTGACGGAAGCGAGGCATCTCGATGGGATTATTGGGATTCCGATGTAGAGATAAGCCATGAGCTTTGGTTTGGTGATGATTATGATGTGGACTGGCATGGAGATTCGATGAGTATCGCTTCGGATTCGGTTCAGACTCACCGTATGGTATGGGAACCGGGCAAGGTGACCTTTGATTCTTTTTTGGGAACAGGTATCGGCGGTACCAATTATTTCCATACGGTCATAACACGGGATGTACCTGAACCGACTGATGACGAATATGTCGAGTTTATGATGTGGGTTTATGCTGACGGATATCCAAACTCCGGTGATTGGGACGTACCTGCCACTAGTGTAGTGGTGCGAGATTTCACATTCGTATCTTATTATGCGCATGCTCTGAATGTCACGAATGGTACTGGCGATGGTACTTACGAATCGGGTGATAGTATCACCATCACCGCTGACGCTCCATCTTCGGGACAAGTATTCGATAAATGGACAGGGGATACTTCCTATCTTGCCAGTACAACTTCGGCTACCACCACGGTTACTATGCCCGCCCAAGCAGTCGCCATTACCGCTACTTATAAGACGGCTCCCGTTACTACTTACGCCTTGACCGTCAATAGCGGTACCGGGGACGGTTATTACACTTCGGGGGCAGGTATCTCTATCGCCGCTGATGCGCCCGTAAATGGTAAGGTCTTCGACCGATGGACGGGAGATACTACATATCTCTCCGGTATCTACACCGCGACTGCAACCGTGACGATGCCCGCTCAAAGTATTGCTCTTACGGCTACTTATAAAGATGCAACTATTGCCACTTACGCCTTGACTGTCACGAGCGGTACCGGAGACGGTTCGTACGCTTCGGGAACTAGTGTTACTATCACTGCCGACGCTCCCGTCTCGGGGCAGGTCTTTGATAGATGGACGGGGGACACGGCTTATCTTTCAAGTATTTATACTTCGACCGCTAATGTAACGGTGCCGTCACAGGCTATTGTCCTTATCGCTACCTACAAGACGGCAACCTCTATAACTTACACTTTGACTGTCACGAGCGGTACCGGGGATGGAACTTATGCTACAGGAACGAGCGTCACTATCACTGCCGACGATCCCGCCTCGGGACAGGTATTTGATAGATGGACGGGGAGCACTCCTTATGTATCCGATACTACTTTATCCACAACTACAGTCACTATGCCTGCGCAGGATATTACTCTTGTCGCTGTCTATGAAATCAGTTCCTCGGTTTCTTATGAAGATGATACCCTACTTCGGACTAAGGGGTCTACCGAGATATTTATAATTGTGGACGGCAAGAAAAAATTGATACCGAATCTTGATGAATTCGAAAGTTTGGGATATGAGTGGATTGATGTACTTATAGTTACTCCGGAAACGCTCGATGCCATTCCTGATTATACGGGAGAAAACGTTACACTCGGTAATTATAATAATGGTACCCTTATCCAGACTGCCGATTCTTTCAAAGTATACGTAATAATCGATGGCAAGAAGAAATGGATACCGACTCCTGAAGTATTCGAACAGTTGGGGTATAAATGGACTAGTATCGTACAATTATCTCGAGGTGTTCTTGATTCTATTTCTGACTACGAAGATAATCTCATTCGGAGCATTGGAGACTATAAAGTGTATCTGGTGGTGAGCGGAGTAAAAAGACATATCCCGAATCCGGACATTTTCTTGAATTATGGTTTCAAATGGGAGGAAGTAAAAGATGTACCGCAGGAGACTATAGATAAATACCGCAATACTTATCTTATCAAGGCTTCAAAGACTGAGGGTGTCTACTATTTGTCTCCGCAAGAAATCAAAAAGCTTATTCCTACTACGGAGATTTTCAATTCTTACAATGACAAAACTTCTGATGTTCAGATTATCTCTCAAGTAGAAATGAATTACTATCCTCTCTCCAACCTTATAAAATTGAGTGGCACTAATGACATCTATCTTGTAGAGGGCACTGTAAAAAGAAAGATTCCTACTGCTGCTATTTTCGACAAGTATAGGTTCAACTGGAATTATGTGCTTATTGTCAATCAAACGGAATTCAATTTTTATCAAACCGGGGCAGATCTGAAATAGGAGAGACTTTCAATCTTAGATAAAAGGATATTTGAATCGATAGTTTTTTGTTGAATGACAATATGGCAATTCCTCGTCATGTTTTTAATAAAAATAGCAGGGGGCGCGGATTGGTTCCGCCTCTGTTTTTTATCACAAGCAAAAAAACCACCGGTTCTGCCGGTGTGTGTATTTAGAGCGATAGTTCTCTCATAAGGATAACACTATGATCATCCGATCATCATTTCCTTACATCAGTATAATCCCGAGACTGTGTCATCCTGAACTTGTTTCAGTATCTTCTTTATATTACACATAAGCAGTATATCGTACAGCATTAACGATATATAACGAAGATTCCGGATCAAGTCCGGAATGACAGACAGAGAAAGCAATGTGCCATGAACAACAAATACGAAATTACCATTACCCTCTGGCGTTTTAGCCGGGGTATGATCATTATTGGTAGAATTATTCATCAGCATAGATATGATTTTCTTTGAGGGCGGAAAAAGACAAGGCAAAACGATTTTTTGTTCTGGCGTATTTTGTGCTATAATTTAGCCATATGATAATTATTAAGCTAAAGCGATGAAAAAAAGCGATAAAGTTCTAATTCTTTCATTGATTTTTCTCGCAATCATAGGAGTTATAATCTGGCATTATTGGGACAAGGTGGATGACGGAGGGGATGACGGCGATACTCCCCAGGTCGCAGTGGTCAATAACTTCGACGAATGCGCATCTGCCGGATACGTAATCGGAGAGTCTTATCCTAGACAGTGCTGGACTCCTGATGGGAGGACTTTTGTGGAGGATATTGGCAATGAACTCGAAAAGACAGACCTAATACGCATTTCTACACCGAGGCCCAACACTACGATCCAGAGTCCGGTAAAAATCACAGGCGAAGCGCGCGGCTATTGGTTTTTCGAGGCGTCTTTTCCTATCAAAATCTATGATGCCGACGGCAAGGAATTGGGAATGGCGATTGCCGAAGCTAAGTCGGAATGGATGACGGAGGGGTTTGTGCCGTTCGAAGCGATGCTGGCATTCGATTTGCCAACAACAGCGAAGGGAACTTTGGTATTGCAAAAAGACAATCCTTCCGGACTTCCGGAAAATGAAGATAAGCTGGTCGTGCCGGTAGTCTTCGGTGCGGGAGAAAATTCCCAGGCAGTCTCTCTTTATTATTACAATCCGGACAAAGACCAAGATGCGAGCGGGAACGTCCAGTGTTCAAAGCAAGGGCTTGTCCCGGTGAGCAGGAATATCACTTCCGGCGACAATGCGATTCGGGATACCATCAAACTTCTGCTTGAGGGGGGATTGACGGCGGAAGAGAAGAACGGGGGCGTAACGACTGAGTATCCTATCGCTGGTCTTTCGCTCAAAGATGCCAATTTGCGAGATGGAACTCTGACACTGACTTTCGATGACAGTGAGGGTAGGACAGTCGGCGGAGCCTGTCGTGTCGGTGTACTCTGGTCGCAGATTGAATCTACGGCCAAGCAATTCCCGGAGGTAAAAGAGGTAAAGTTTATGCCGGAGGAATTGTTCCAGCCGTAAAATGAAACAGGTAGAGGCGGAGGCATTGCTTCGTCTCTTTTGATATATTGAAAATATTTATAACATCTTGAAAGATTGCGAAGATGGGGTGCTACTATCGTTTTGACGGAATGCCAAGTAATTTTATAGTTCTCCTTCATACCATTTCGCTACGCCGTATTCTTTGGCTAAGTGGAGAACCTCTCCCTGTCGCCGCGATTACGCTATGACGTGGCAATGTCGATGGGAGAGAAGATTTTTGCTCACGATATGATTAATTTTAATAATCTAAAATCATAAGATATGATAGAATTTGAAATGACCATTCCCAATGTTGAAATTGATGATGCCCGACGGCGTTTGCGGGAATGCGGCGCGGTTTTGCAGAAAGATTCGTATATCCAGAAACATATCGTATTTAATCTTCCTGAAGAGAGAAAAATAGAAGGCGCTTGGATGCGAGTGCGCGAAGAGAGCGATAGGATTACAATGAGCATGAAGATTATCGACGGGAAAAACATTTCTGATCAGCAAGAATATTTTTTTATTGCCGAGAATACGGAAGATGCCTGCAAATTTCTGACACTCTTGGGCGGAACAGAAAAGGCGAGACAAGAAAAACGCCGGGAGATATGGATGCTGGGACAGTGTGAAATAACAATCGATGAATGGCCATTTCTTGAGCCGTTCCTTGAAGTGGAGGGAAAAAATGAAGAGATGGTAAGGGAAACAGTAAGTCTTCTGGGGTACGAATACGATAAATGCCGGGTGTGCGCGGTGGACGTGCTCTATAGTGAGAAATACGGAATTTCTGAGGATATTGTCGACAATCACACGTCGCGGATTCTTTTTGATATGGAGAATCCGTTTTTGAGGTGATAACTTGCGATTCTCTTACTAATTCTTTCTCAGGTCATTTCTGCATTTTTACTAGAAACGATAATATATTTTTTGGGATTGAATAGGTAGTGTCGATACTCGCATTGGCTAAGGCTTGTTATTTTTATTTTTTTAGTTTATTGTATAAGCAGAAACTATCATTAATGGAAATATGTATCAGTCTGGAACCAATCTAGCATTCTGCTTATACTGTTTTCTCTGGAAACTCTGCTAATCATAACGGCAGGGTTTTTTAAAATCTAAACTTTTAAAGATATAGAAGGAGGGGTTTAATTACCTAAAAGAACGGTTATGAAAAAAGGATTATCTTTGTTAGCTGTTTTATTGCTAACGGTTTTTGGGATAGGATTTTTGATTTTTAATGCATATCAAAAAGTAAGTGCTGAAGAAGTGGTGCTTGGTGTTTGTGGTGACGGTCTGGATAACGATGGTGACGGACTTGTCGATGCCAGTGATTTCGGTTGTCATACCGATTGGGATGTAAATAACACTATTTCGTACGACCCTTTGGGAAACAGTGAAAAAGAAATCCAGAAAGTAAGCGTAGCGTGGGACAGTGCCGAAAGCGATGGTGACTCCTGCCACTCTTTTGTCAGCGCAGATGGACACTATGTGACCTTTGCCTCTTCTGCAACTAATCTGGTACCAATCTATTCTTCCTATTTCATTGATAATGGCGTGGTTGATATCTTTATATATGATCGCTTTACAAAAGAGATGAAGAAGGCAAGCGTTTCTTCCGGTAGGACTGGGGGCGATGGTTCCTCATATGAGCCTTCTGTCAGCGCAGATGGACGCTATGTAGTCTTTAAATCTTACGCCAGTAATTTAGTATCGGAAGATAATAACGACAATGCGGATATTTTTATACATGACTTCCAGACGGATGATACGAAGCGCATCAGCGTCGCGCCAGATGGTGCGGAGGCAGACGACAGATCTGAATATGCTTCGATCAGTTCTGATGGCAAGTATGTGAAATTTTATTCTTATGCCACTAATCTGATTGTCGGAGGTACGGATCCTGGAGTCGGATTAAGGGTATATATTTATAACGTTG
Organism: Minisyncoccota bacterium; assembly: GCA_028690055.1. Lineage (GTDB taxonomy): Bacteria > Patescibacteriota > Minisyncoccia > JAHIHE01 > JAGLIN01 > STD2-77. Next base: position 38,581 of record JAQVBZ010000013.1, read on the forward strand.
AAACGGGTACAATCTCGCTCGCTTCGACGGACATAGAAGATATGCAAAAAGAAATGCTGTCTTTTTCGGCATTCAGCGCGGATAAGCGGTTTACTGTTTTTTCTTCTCCTTTAAACAGTTTCGTACCAGGAGATACCAATGAAGTCGCCGATATCTTTGTGTATGATAATTTGGACGGAGCAACCGAGCGTGTCAGTGTCGCAACGGATGGAACACAAGCAGAGAAAGCTTCCAACTCTCCTTCTATCAGCGCTGACGGACGTTATGTCTTTTTCGAGTCTATGAGCGACAATCTAGTGTCGGGGGACAATAACGGCAAAGAAGATCTTTTTGTTTATGATCGTCAAACCAAAACTATCGCGCGTGTGAGTCAAGACATTTCGGCTCTGTTCAACCCCGGTATCATCAGCGCCAGCGGTGAATATATTACCTTTGCTACAGACTCTGGCGACCTGGTTCCTAATGATTCTAACGGAAAATATGATGTTTTTATAGTGAGAAATCCCTTATTTGAGGGTTCTTTATTTGAGCTACCGATTGAGAGCATACTCAAAATTCCGACTGACCTGAAGCAACAGAACGGATCTGACGGTGCGGAAGTGGAAGTCGGAAAAATTATAAATGAAGGCTTAGAATCTGCGGATTCGGTAATCTTGAGTGCCAGAGTTGCCAATGAAAAAGGCGGGGAGGTGTCTTTGGAGGTGCAGATAGAGAAGGTAAATCCGATGGGAATGGAATCTGGCGGTAAAAGTGTGATGAGCGAGCCCGTAAACAGTGGCGAGATAGCTTCGATTAGCTATACTCCGGAACAAGGAGGGCTTTATCTCTGGAAAGCAAGAACCGTCAATGAGTTTGGGGATAAGAGTGATTGGGCGGAGTTCGGAGGTAATAGCACAATAGAGACAGACTTTATCTCTTCCAATTTTTCTTTCGTGCATTTGACGGATGTGCATCTGGGAAGTAATACCGCTATCGTTGCGACCGCCGCATCAAAAGATTGGTACGAGACGTGGTCTTATCCTCGTTTTACCGATGTGCTCTATGATATCGAGCAGCTCAGTCCTCGACCGGATTTCATCTTGATGAGTGGAGATTGCGTAGAATATAACAACGCGCGATGGCTCTGGGATTTTAAGTATATTATAGAAGACTTCAGTAAAAGGACCGGGATAGAAATATATTTAGTACCGGGAAATCATGACAGATACGACAGTGAGTCTTCCGGATTTTCATTGGGAGATGTAAACTTTTCGGGAGGAAACGATTATCTGGAAAAATTTTTGAGCGTATTGGATCTGCCTGAAAACGTAACTTCTTTTTTTGCGGACACCGAGATTATGCATCTTGCGACGAGTGGAGCACAAGGTTTTAATAAATTTAACTATTCTTTTGATTATGAGGGGGTGCAATTTATCGGGCTGGATTCGGGAGAGGATACCGGAATAGGAGACCCTGATCCGGAAGGTAGCGGACTGAGTGGTGACGTTCTAAATGAACTGGAATCATTGATTACGGAAACACCGGACACTTCAAGAGTCATATTTATGCATCATCCCGTGTTTGCTGATCAAGAGGAACCTCTTTTTTATAATAAGCTTTTCTATAAGGAGCAAGAAAGAACCGATACCGGCGAAATAGCTGAAGATGGGGCAATCGTAAATAATTGGAAGAGGTTCATCGGTGATTGTAACAGTGACAGTAATAACGTACAGCTTATCCTTTCTGGCCATACTCACAAAAGTTTAGTTTCTGATTCTCCCGATCATGATTTTGAATTATCGGATTGGGTGTCGGATAAGACTTATCCTCTGTACATACAGACGCAGAGTACGAGCAAGGGTGATGATTCTGGTTATAGAGTGGTAGAAATAAAAAACGGAAAAGCGATTCCACGGGAATCTAAAACTGACATTACAAGATATGAGAAAATTTATTCTGATCTTGAAGCTGGCACGGGAATGGATTTAAGAACTTATGATGTTAGTAACGGTCAAGAAATCACGAATGAAAAAAACCAGGATTCAACATCGTTCTTTGCTCCTGCTACTGATAAAATAATCATATATAAGACAACAGAAGAGTCTCAGTTTGAAGTCAAAAACAGCAACTTATCAGAAAAGAATTATGATTTGCAGCTACAGAAACGGGAAGAAGGTATTGATAATAGATATAATATGGCGCCAGTTTTCGGATATAAGATTATGAATTCGGTTTTATGCGGCGGTTCGGGTTATTGCTCGCTTGTTACCATACAAGAAGGAAATGGATACACGGATTTAAATTTTAAAAACATCAAGGTTAATAGCAACTCTTCGAATACGGTTTTTGTTAATTGGGATGAGATAAATAAAAGCAACTTTTCTTCAGAAATCGATGGGTTAAGTTTTGGAGCCGGAGATAATTATGTTACAAATTACAGTTATTTGCCCATATCGGTAACTATCGATCTCAATTCACCCGGAGAATTGCGTGCTTATGATAAAAATGGCAATGTAACTGGATTGGTGGATGGTGAAATCGTAGAAAATATCCCCGACTCAATGTATGTGCCGGAAACGGAAACAGTATATATATTCGGTAATACAAAGCAAGAAATCGTTGAAGGTCTTAAGAATCAGGTGGTCGGATCTTATGAGGCGACCTATGATTTTAGTGCCACTCTTTCTGAAAACGGTGAAGAAAAAGACAAGTTTATAGCGAATGATGTCTTAATAAATGGCGATACGACTCATCAATTCAGTGTGGATTGGGAAGTATTGGCTCATGGCGGAAAGGGAGTGAAAATGGAATTTGACGAAAACAAAGACGGTAAATTTGAAAAGTCAGTTTCTTTGGGCAAAAATTTAAGCGCTCCTGAAGCTAAATTGAGCTCAGAAAAATATGTGACGGATGAAGGAACAAAAATCAAATTCAATGCCAAAGCATCTTCAGATCCTGATGGTAAGATAACGCTTTACGAATGGGATTTTGAAGGAGATGGAATCTATGACGCAAAATCTTCATCCCCGACGATGACACATCTTTATGCCGATGATTTTCAAGGCAAAGTTTTCTTGAGGGTGACAGGTCAAAAAGGACTAACAAACGTAACCAGTGCAGAAGTCGCAGTTACGAATGTGAAACCGACGGTAACGATCTTGAAATTTGAGAAGGCGGAGAAAGAAGGCGGATATATGTGGTATGGAGGGCGTTTACGTCTCTGGGCATCCGAAGCGACAAATAAATATATCCTTGAAGGGAAATTCACCGATTCCGGTTGGCTTGATACGCACAAAGTATCGATTGATTGGGGTGATGGCAGCGTGGAAAATATCCCAGTGTCAGAAAAAAATCGTTCTCCCCGTGCTACCGGCAAAATCAGTGCCACGCACGAATACAACCAAATGAAAAAATATGTGGTAAAATTAACCGTGACGGACGATGATGGAGGAGCTGATACCCAGGAGATTTATTTGAAGAGTGTTGATACTTATAGCGGGTTTGGTGCACATAGCATTCTAAACAGATGGTGGAAATGATAATACGATAATCGTTTTATTTATGAAAAGAAGACAAGAATGTTTTGTTTGATATCTTTCCGGTAATACTACTGTTTATGAAACAGAAGCATGGCGGAGATTAAACGATAAAACGGTCCAGTCGTAAGCCCATAGTGAGATACGTAATAACGATGATTAAATCTTATGAAGAACGAGAACGTGGGAGACAAGAAGATTGATACTTTTTGGGGCAATCGTCTCAAAATCTATGGGGTGGTATTGTTTGTAGTCATAACATCTTACTCGGTTTTTGGGGAAAATTTGGGATCTCAGGTCGTAGCAGTTAAAACGGTACTGTCTCTCTCTGTGATTATTTTACCGATATTGGCAGTCGAATCAATCTTCGCTTCGAAGCGATTCATTAAATTACTGCTTCTTCTTACCGGCATGATTATGCTTATGGGGAATATATTTTTTAAATTATGGCCACTGGGAGAAGACAAACGTGGTATTATATATACACCCTTGCTTTCTTTGACAATAGCTTTTCTTGTGATTTATTTTAAATTGATAAAAGACTCGAAAAAGTCAAAGATGGAATATCTAAAAATAGATGGTGTAAGAGATTTGGTAGGATTTTGTTTCAGTGTAAAATCGTTCGGTGTATTGCTTGTTTTGGAGTTGTGGACATTGTTGTTGGGAGCTTTCTCTCATATATTGGTAGTCCTGTATGGTAATGATGAATTGTCAGGTATAGCCGTGTTGTTCCTCTATTTGGTTTGCTCGGTAGTATTCTTCTTTGCCAATCTGATTGCTATGTTCTTTATCACCAGAAAGATTGAAAAATCTACCAGTTCTGTCATTTTGTTTGCAATCATTACTCCTATAGTCATTCCTCTGTGCATAACATATTTCGTAATATTTCTTTTGATATCAGAAATATTGACAGGAGGAGTGGTGGGGGTGTCTTGGTGATAAAGTTTTTATGATAATCAAAGGCTTTCGTTGATTCGCCCGTTTCGATTGAATCTTTTGTTTTGATTGTAGTGAGGATAATATCAGACTACATCTGAGCTGGTGAGGTGGAAGCAATCTGTATCGGAAAAGTGTGTGTTGTCATCGGAATTGGTTTCCAGATCCGGCGTATAGCTATTAAACACAAAAAAGACACCTATTTAACTGGTGTCTTTTTCTATCTATGATAATCGCTTATCTAGAAGAAGTCTGCCTGGAGCTACTTCCTGTGTTGCTTCGATTGTTGGAATAGCCCGATGAACGCTGTCCTCCGCTTCGGCCGGCGAAGCTGGGGCGCATACCTCCTTTTCGCTTGTGGCTGTTGAAAGTACTATGTACTTCATCTGGAGTCATATATTCATCTTGGGAAGAGCTACTAACCGCTTTAGCTCTGTTGGGAACAAACGATTCTTTTTTCTGGTAATCGTTTCGTCCGCGCTGGCTCTGTGGTCGGGCAGGCTGTCTGTCGGAGCTTTGCTTGGCGCCGATGCGGTCGGATTTCTGGTAGTCGTCAGTCTTGAAAAAGCTTTTTTCAGGGAATTCGGCATAGAAATCTTTTCCTTTGGAGGCGGCTGTTGCTACTACTCGAGAGTCTTTGCTTTCGGAAGCGCGCTGTGGCGTTCTTTTGGGCAAGAATCCTCGTCTGTCTTTCTGTCCGCGAGAGTTTCTGTCTTCGCTTGGTCTCTCGCTGCGGCGTGAGTCGGTTTGAGAAGAGGCTGTTCTGCTGCCATAACGACTGCCAGAAGCGCTGCGTCCGCGGCTCTCGCCTCGGAAGCTTCTACCGCCTTCGCCGTGATCTCTTCGTTCGCCTCTTTCCGGCATACCTTCCATAATGGAAGCGTCCAGTTTTAGGAGCTCGGGGAGCGGGGAGACTGGTAATTGTTTTTTGATTAGTCTCTCTATGATACGAATATCGTGCAATTGGCGCGGTGTGGCAAAGGAGATGGCGTGGCCGAGTTCTTCGGCGCGTCCAGTCCTGCCGATGCGGTGTACGTAGTCTTCCGGAGAATCCGGCAAGTCGTAATTTACTACAACCTCGATGCCTTTGACGTCGATACCACGGGCAGCGATGTCAGTGGCAACCATGACCTGGTATCTGCCTTTCTTGAATCCTTCCAGCGCTGCCACTCTTTGTGCAAGAGTACGGTTGGAATGGATTTCAGTCGAGGTAAATGTCATCTTGCGCAAGGCGAAAGCGATACGCTTGGCGCCGTGCTTGGTGCGAGAGAAAACCAGGATACTTCCTTTTCTCTCTTTGACGATGGATTCCAAAAGTGCCAACTTCGAACCTTCTTTTACGAAGAAAATTTCGTGTGTGACGTTGTCAGCCGCACTTCCTGCCGGAGCGACTTCCACTCGTAGAGGTGTTTTCATGTATCGATTGGCGATACTGACGATTTCGGCCGGCATCGTGGCACTGAAAAGCATAGTCTGCCTTTCTGCAGGAACTTCTTGAAGAATGCGTTTGATTTGCGGCGCGAATCCCATATCAAGCATTCGGTCGGCTTCGTCCAACACCAATATCTTCACATTATCCAAGCGCACGGTTTTTCTTTCCAAATGGTCGATTAATCGTCCCGGCGTAGAAACGATGATGCGCGGGTTTGTTTTTAGGTCGCGTAGTTGTTTATTCATATTCTGGCCACCGATAAGTACGGCTGAGCGCAGATTGAAGAATCTGCCGATTTTACTAAGGGCCTCATCTACCTGAAGCGCCAATTCGCGGGTAGGGAGGATGATAAGCGCTGTGCCTTGTGAGGTCATGAGCTTTTGGATGGTAGGAACGCCGAAAGCAAGTGTTTTACCTGTTCCGGTCTGGGCGATTCCTATTACGTCGTTACCCTCGATAGCCACAGGAATCGCTTGGCTTTGAATCGGGGAGGGGATTGTGAATTTTAATTTGTTCAGAATCTCCAGAATTTCGGGTTTTATTCCTAGTTCATTGAATGTCTTTGTTTCCATTTATACATTATAAAAAATAAAAAGTCCGACCCGATTATCCTTAAGGTCAGATTTTTTATAAGCTGAAAAAGAATTGTCGTTAGTCTGCTAACAAATATAGCATAGATGATTTTATTTGTCAATGACTTGGGGGCTGATTTTAGAGATATTCGACCCCTCTGCCCTTTAAACCCTTTGTTTCAGCCAAATATTTTGATATTATGTATTTCGATTCCCCTCTTTAAGAGGGGTGGCGCTGAAAGCGACGGGGTGTGTGGGAACATTCTGCGACTAATAGCTCTAATTCTACGTGGTAATCAATCCTATAAGATATAAATCGTCAGTAATTGACCGATTCAGCACACCCCGCACGGTGGGGTCAGTAGCCCCCTCTGCCGGTAGGAATGTGAAAGTAGTTATAAAATAAAAGAGCTAGAAAAAATCCAGCTCATAATCTTAAAACCACAACATATCCTTTATTCGATATTTTAACCTCCCCCATATGGTGCTATATTTTTCTCCTTTTTTATCCCATTGCTGCAGAAGTTTAGCTTTAACATCATTGAACCTCTGCGACAATTTCTCGTTGTCCGCAAGGCTGATAAATCTTTTTAGCCCTTCAAGCTTTCCGATTAACGCAATGGTGTTTTCTTTATATTCTTTGAGATTGTCATCGAGGTAATTCCCGAAAGGATCATTACCTCCTTTTATGTCTTTCTCATATCGTGATACGACATAATCGCTGTATTTTACGATATAAGGAAGCACTTCATCCGGAAGACTTTCCCGCAAATCCGTGCAAATCTCTATTATTTTTTTTACATATACTCCTATGTCTGAAATAAGCTCCGGAGTATTCCTCCAAGGTAACTCATGCGCTATCAGGCGTTCCAGCTCCTTGCGGCTAATGTCCGTTTTTAACTGCGTGAGGACATCTTCAGGTACTTTTAATTCTCGGGCTTTTCCCCGTAGCGCTTCCGCATATTCCATTTTTTCGCTGGATTCTCTATGGACAGCGGCCATTTCATCCCTCGGTAGACCGCTGATGTCTGAACAGGAGATGCTCTTTAACGTCTTTTGGATGAGTTCGAGCACTACCTGTGAATCTTCGCACACTCCATCTGGTAAACCTACGATTATAAAGGTGCTTTTAGCACCAAAATACTCTCCGTCCCACATAGCGTGGTGTAAGGTGGCTCCGGAAATGTTTGTCGGAGACCACCATTGAGATTCATAGTAAGTAGGGCTTTCGTCGTCAAAGATAATAAAACGTTCCGGTACGACGGCCAATTTTTCCATTAATATCTTAGTTTCTTCTTCCGTGAAGTCCAAGGAAATTTCATTTTTCGGTAGCACCGGTCCGTTAGTTTTGTAGTAATGAGAGCCAAACCTTCCACTTTTCTCTGTCGATATATTAATCCAAACGATAGCCGGATCGCCCTTTTGGGCTATTTTTTTTATTTCTTCGATAGCTATATCAATTTTCGTTTCATCCATCGTTAATTCTCCCTTTATGGTGTCTCTGTAATAGCACCTTAATTCTAATTTGTCAAGATTATACTCTTAAATTCTATTCTGAAGTGCAATTCCCTTTTAAACAAAAGACATCTCGTTTGAGGTATAATAGTTACGTAGAATAACTAATCATTAACCCTAACGAAATGTCTTACCAACATCTTACCTTAAAA
>JAQVBZ010000031.1 GCA_028690055.1 Minisyncoccota bacterium
CGACTGCAGCCTCCCGTAGGAGTTTGGCCAGTGTCTCAGTGCCAATGTGGGAGAATACCCTCTCGAGCCTCCTAACCGTCATAGCCTTGGTGAGCCATTACCTCACCAACTAGCTGATAGTGCGTCGACCCTTCTTGAAGCGATAAATCTTTACCCTTGCGGGACTATTTGGTATTAGCTCCAATTTCTCGGAGTTATCCCAAACTTCAAGGTAGGTAATCAACGTATTACTCACCCGTTTGCCACTCCCCAGTAAACTGGGGCGTTCGACTTGCATGCCTTATCCACGCCGCTAGCGTTCATCCTGAGCCAGGATCAAACTCTCAATAAAAATTATGTTCTTCTTGAAGTCCAGTACTCAATCAGACTAGAAGAAATTGAACTATAATAAAGACTCAAAGAGTCTTGTGAAAGTTTTTTTTCGACACAGAACAACTACACAAAATTCATAATATATGTGGAATAATAATTTCATATAAAATATATGAAACCTTACTCAATTTGTTTGCCAAGTTTTCAATGAACTTTCTTTTTCAATCACTATTCCATCATAGAGCAAATAAAACATTTGTCAAGCCCTGTTCAGGACTGACTTTCTGTATTAAAACCCCGTATTGTGTAAAAGTAAATTGAACTTTTTTTATTAGCTGTTTAGACTAACAAGATTCATTCTATAGGATTTAAAAAGTTTGTCAACAAATGACTGATAACTTATAACTGATAACTTATAACGAATTTATTGCTTTATATAAGCCAATAATATGTCACCATAAAATTAGTGTGTCATTATGCATATATCGCGTTGTTATTCTGAGTTAGTTTCAAAATCCTTTATATACCTCCCTCACATATTCTCTGCTACAGCGAAGCCACCAGTCCTTCACTCCCTAGGATAAATAATATCTAAGATATCTTTATTATTCATCATTACCTCCTCCTTCTTTTTCTCCTTAAATCGGTTGACTATTTCCACAAACATTTCTTCCCAAGCATTATAATGATCTATGATCCCCTGGTGATCTCCTCTAATATCAATTATCGGAAAAGGAATGGACTCATCTTCGCCAGCATTTATAGCATATCCTCCTAACTGGAAATAACCCTCTTCGGAGAAGGACAATACTCCTCCTAATAAAAAATGCAGGGAGGTTAGTTGAGTAGATATATTATCTTCTTTCCTGACTTTCTTGTCCCGAGGATTAGTATATGATGTATGCGCAAATACCTTATCCCTCCAGAGTTTAAATTTTTTTATTTCAACCCTTCTTTTCTCTATCCTTAAAGTATCATCAAAAGCACTAAACCCCATTAGTTCCAGCTTTTTACAGGTGTCTTTATAGTCTTTTGACACAATCCTCTCCAATTCACAAACCAACAATACATACGCCAATACGTTGATTTGAAAATCCATTCTCAAATCATTGTCATCAAACCAATCAAATTTTTCAGGATAAATTCTATCTTCTTCTTTTTTATAAATAAAATCGACCAAATCCAATCCCTGTTTTATCAGTAATTGATTTTGCGGAAGAAGAACCCTTCCACGTTCATTTTTGTCATCTCCACATTGTTTAGAGAGACATATTACATTTTTATTAGCTCGTTCCCACATAATCACTGATTACATTAATATTTTGATTGATCATATTCTTAGGCTATAACCTGTGTTATATCGAAGATTCTGAAACATGTTGATAACACAAAAAACAATTTCGACTAAAGGTCAGAATGACGGACACTTTCACAATTAGCTGGCAGCTTGTACGGCGGAAATAAAGCTCTGGTCAAAATTTTCATAAAGATAATCCTTAAACGCATTTGTTTTTAACTTCAAATCTTCTTCGGCAGTGACTACGTCTTTAGCTAATGTCTGTGCTTTCATTATTTCTTCAGTGGTCATATTATCGACACCCTTAATCCCCACATAATCTCTAAAATACTTATGCCATTCAATATATGCACTAAAATATTGATCATATGCCCCCATAAGACTTGAATAAGCCCCCGCCCTATAAAGCTTTAAGTATTTTTCAATCATTTGTTGATTACCCGTATTCAGAGTTGCTTGATTTGCCTGATAATACCCTTCTAATCTACTCATATTTGTTTTCTCGTCATTCCTAAAATTATCCTGAATCTTACGAATATTAATAACACAATCAGCGGAAATTCCGCTTTCCAAAGATTCGTCATTAAAACAAGTTTCATTTTCTGCAATAGACTGCTTCAGCTGCAGCGTGGTTGAGGTCATTAAAGCATATATTTGATTCAATTCATCACTAGTTTCTGCGACGTCTTTTTTAGCAGTAAGAAACATTTGGGCATAAAATAATATTACTAAAGCTATTGCTACATAAATTATTCTCTTTTTTCTCGAATCTCGAATGGCAAGTTTAACTTTGTCAAAATATAAAAAATATAATACAACTAACCAAAATATTCCAACAAACATATTATCTAAAAACATTACAGGCAAAATTATAAGAAAGAAAGACAGAACCATGTATTCCCACCACTTTAATTCTTTTACCGTTTTTTCTCTATTTTTTTTCCATAATATAATTTAGAATTAATGAACCGCTACACAATAGACCTTACCCATAATCCACCGTAATGCAAAAATGAACAGTACTAGTAAATACTGTTCATTATATTTTTACTTCACAATCTTATCCACGATCCCATACTTCTTCGCCTCTTCCGCATCCATATAGAAATCACGATCGGAGTCATGCTCGATTTTTGAAAGTTGCTGTCCCGTGTTCTTGGCAAGAATCTTATTGAGATTCGCCTTGATGCGCAGAATCTGGCGCGCGGAAATCTCGATGTCGCTCGCCTGCCCTTCGGCACCGCCCATAACTTGATGAATCATAACTTCCGCGTTAGGCAAGATTAAACGTTTGCCTTTTGCCCCGCTGGAGAGCAGCAGGGACGCCGCTGAGGCCGCCATCCCCACACAAACGGTCGATACGTCGGCTTTGACGTAATTCATCGTGTCGTAGATTGCTAGGGCGGAAGAAACCACCCCTCCCGGAGAATTGATATAGAGACTGATGTCGCTCTTTTTATCCTGTCTATCAAGAAATAAAAGCTGCGCAATAATATTGTTTGCCACGGCATCATTGATCGGACCGCCCAGCATAATGATACGGTCTTTGAGGAGTCGCGAATAAATATCGTATGCCCTTTCACCGTCGCTGGATTTTTCGATTACTGTCGGTATTAACATATGTTTTATATTTAATAGTTATGTTTTAAGTATAATGGGTTTTGTTTTTTTTGCAAAGAACATAGAAACAAAATCATATATGGAGTAGCAGACTTCAGTCTGCGCGGTTGTCCTATGCGAGAAAATACCGTTATTGCTCGTCCTATCCATATTGGATAACTGCGCGGGATAAATCCCGCTACTCCATCCGGCAAACAAAGAAAAAAGCAAATATTAATTTGCCTTTTCTTAAATATTTCACCCAGAAATAAGTCTAATTCTTTTCCGCCAATTCTTGCAGAAATTTCACCACCTTTATCTTCAAGATATCTCCCGCAATATAGTCTCGGAAACGGCTCATGTCTATCTTCCCCCTGATTTCTTCCGCGTTCGGATAGTGTTTCAGGGTTTCGTCCACCTTCTCGGTAATTTCATCATCTTCCGCTTTGATGTTTTCACGCAGAGCGACTTCGCGGATTGCCAGGTGCTCTTTCACTTTCTTTTCCGCCGACGGTTTCCATTCTTCACGGAGACCTTCTACGGTAGCCTTGGCATTCGCCAGATAAGTGTCAAAATCCATTCCCGCCTGGCTGATATTGCCTTTGAATTCCGCAATCATATTGGTGACTTCGGAGTCGATCAAGATCTGAGGAATGTCCGCTTCCATATCTTTCACGACCTGATCGATTAGCTCGTGCTCAAGCTCGTGATCAGCGTGCGCTTTTTCCTCCGCTTCCATATTCTTGCGCAAATTGCTCTTCAGCTCTGCCAAGTCTTTAACTTTGCCAAGACCCTGAGCGAATTCGTCGTTTAGCTCCGGCTTCTCCACTTTTTGCACCGAGTCCATCGTTACCTTGAAACTGGCCATCTTACCAGCCAAATCTGCCTTGTAGTCGGCAGGAAATTGTAGTTCGAATTCTTTGATATCGTCCTTTTTCATCCCAACCAATTTTTCCTCGAAGCCAGGAATGAATTTGTCCTCTCCAACAATCAAAGGATGATTCTTGCTCTCGCCTCCTTCGATTTTCACACCACCAACACGCACTTCGAAATCGATCTCCACACGGTCATCTTTTGCCGCCGGTTCATCTTTGGTGATATAAGCCGCGCGTCGCTTGCGCAAATTCTCAAGCTCGGCATCAATCCGCGATTCTTCGACTTCCTTCACCTCGGCTTTGCCTGTAACCTTCTTGTAATCCCCCAGCTTTACCGCCGGCATCACGGAGATAGTCATCTTGTATTCGAAATCATTCCCCGGAGCCATCTTGATTATTTCCGCTTTCGGCTGCCCCAACGGAATCATCTCCGGTGTCGCCTTTAGGATTTCCAAATAAGTTTCCTCAATAGCCATATGTGCCGCCTCTTCGTATATCTTCTCCATGCCGACTTTCTGCTTCACGATATCCTTAGGCACCTTGCCCTGGCGGAATCCATCCAACTTCACCGACTTGGATATCTCCTCCGTCGCCTTCTCGATGTGTTTCTGCATCTCGTCATCCGAAACGGTAACCGAAATCTCTTTCTGTGATTTTTCTAAATCTTTTATCGTATTTTCCATAGTTTTCTTCTCTTGATTATTAAATTTCCCCCTACCTTACAAAATGGTTCCTTAATTGCGGCACGATTTGTTTCTTTCTTGAAACCACGCCTTTCAAAAATGCCACTTTATCCTTAGTCGTTACACCAAGAACATCGCTAATCAACTTCTCCTCAGCCTCGCCGATAACATAGCAGTAAGTATTATTTTTCAGAATATCCACCACACCGAACAAAAGATAATCTAAATCTTCTTTTATCTTCTTATCTTCAAGCAACTTCATAATTTTTTCCGCACTCATGTTTACGCTCTCAGGATTGGTGGTTTCCCAAACCCCGATACCTACTTTCTTACCGCCCATCTCGAATTCTTTATAGTCACATTCCACAACCCTATCAAGCGAAATCCCCTTGAGGCTGGACTTGGCCTCGAAAAGACCGGCAACGAATTTCTTAATATCAACCTTGGTAAGTTGCGTAAGCTCTTTCAAGAATTTCTTATCTTCAGGGGTTGTTGTCGGTGAAGTCAAATTAAGAGTATCAGAGACTATGCCTGCTATCATCATGATTGCAGACTTCTTATCGACTTTCACGCCTTTTTCTTTCAAAATTTTGTAAATAAGAGAACAGGCACAACCTATACTTTCCGTCCTCACATAAATAGCCCCGGAACTTTTTAGTCCGCCCAAATTATGATGATCAATTATCCCCACCAAATTATCCTCGGTCAGACCTTCAATAATCTGCCCCGGCTCGGTCGTATCCACCAAGACCACGTTCTCGTTCGTAATTTTCTTGATGAGTTTCGGTTTAGCCTCTTTTACCAGATCCAAAATATATTTTGTCTCGTTATTTACATCACCCGCAATCCTGCTTTCCGCCTCAAAGCCTAAGATTTTCTTTGAAAACTTAGAAACCAAAATCGCCGATAAAACAGAGTCAGTGTCAGGGTTCTTGTGCCCCACGACGATAGTTTTTATTGCCATTTTGTTCTTTTAAAAATTATTAGTTTAATCACTTTATAGAACAATTTTCACACGACACACATCAAATCGGAATATGTCATCCCGAAAGGTACACTCGCCTGAGGGATCCGGGAAATGCACGATAACTGCACAAACTATATTCCTACAAACATATCTTTTCTCCAGCTATGTCATCCCGAAAGGTACACTCGCCTGAGGGATCCGGGAAATGCACGATAACTGCACAAACTATATTCCTACAAACATATCTTTTCTCCAGCATAGTATCTTTCCCAGATTCCTCAATCGCAGTAGCTCATTTCGGAATGACAAATTAAAAAGGGTTTATGCTTCAAAATCCGTATCTTCTTTCACTTCTTCAACCGCCTCTTCCTCAGATTTCTTCTTTTCCACCACGTCAATCTTCCATCCGGATAGCTTGGTTGCCAAGCGCACATTCTGACCGTTCTTACCGATAGCGAGAGAGAGTTGGTCTTCGGCCACGAATGCGGTCGCAACCTTTTTCTCTTCATCCAAAATAATACTAGTCACTTTTGCTGGTGAAAGTGCGTGCTGGATATATTTCTTGGCATCCTCGCTCCATTCGATAATATCGATTTTTTCTCCGCCCAATTCATTGATGATAGTCTGAATTCTGGCGCCTCTTTGCCCGACACAGGATCCTACCGGGTCAATTCCTTCCTCATTCGAAGCCACCGACACTTTGCTCCTGGAACCGGCTTCACGGGCGACTCCTTTTATTTCCACAGTACCAGCGTAAATCTCCGGCACTTCAAGCTCAAAAAGTTTCTTCACGATTTCCTCACTGATACGAGATAAGACAAGATTAGCTTCTTTGGTTTCTTGCGAAACCTTAGCAATATACACCTTGAGCCTTTGCCCGACCTGATATCTCTCACCGCTGATCTGCTCCGCCGGATAGAGGATACCGACAGCTTTTCCTACATCCACCAAGACATTCCGTCCTTCAACGCGTTGTACGGTTCCATTCACAACTTCGCCCTCTTTGTCTTTGAATTCTTCGAATACCGCTTCTTTTTCCGCCTCACGAATCTTTTGAATCATAACCTGCTTGGCAGTCTGCGCGGCAATTCGACCGAAATCGCTATGCGGTGGCAATTCGATACGGATTTCATCTCCCAGTTTAGCTCCCTTGCTAAATTCTGCCGCATCCTCCAGCGTGATATTTTTTTCCGGGTTGAATTTTTTCTTCGGCTCACCCTCCTCATCGGTCTCTTCCGCCTCCTCTTCTTCGACATATTCTTCGCCCTCTTCGTCATTTGTCATCTCTGCCACCGTTTTGACTTGGTAAGCTTTTACATCCCCGGTATCCTCGTCAAATTTAGCCTCGATAACCTGCCCTTTTTCTCCGTAGTCTTTCTTATAAGCCGCAGCAACCGCCGCCTCCACGATTTCCATCGCCTTTTCTTTGGGGATGCCTTTCTCCTCGCAGATCTGATTGATTGCCATAGCAAACTGTTTCTGTTCCATAGTTTTATAAAATTTATTATTTATTTCTTAAGTTAATTCTACCACATTTTAATTTAAAAAAAACCAGCCGGACGGAAGGTTTAACTGAATCGAATCTTTATCTGTTTCAATTGTAGCAGATTTGGTTTATGTGTCAAATGGTTTTTTATACTACCTTTTATCGTAATCATAATGACAGACATTATATACAACCACAACAACGACATATCGAATCGCGGCGATTCGAATACTTTACAAACACAATATACTTATCTATAATCTATGCAAAAATAAAAACGTTCCGATTATAAAGAATTGGAGGGTAATGACAGAAACTGGCTACTGGAAGATAATCGGTTGGACACCTGTTATTTTGGGGGTACTATCCTTGTTCTGTCTATCGACTATCGATTTTCCGGCACAACTACACAATACTGTCGCACGATATATCATTTTGGGCTGTATCGGAGGATTTGCCATCCTGCTCATTACAGATAACTCGCGCGACACTGAGTATTAATAAAAATTTACAATTGCCCCGAACTGCGGTTTGGGGATTTTCTATTATTATCCTTTTTTCGAGCATAAAATATTCACAAAGTTGACATACTTTTAAGATGACGTATTCTTTTAAAAGATAAAAAACAGAAAAAGTATAGTAAAAAAATACTTGAAAAACAAAGGAGGATTTAAATGACCGAAAACATAAAGAACCCCATAACGACAGTAGTTTATTCATTTCTTTGTTTCCTAGCTGGTTTTGCCAGTATATGGATCAACCAAATCGTGCTAGTTGAAGAGACTAAAAGCTGGGAGCTATATGCTATCGCTTTGACACTTTTTTCAATTGGATTCTGCTTGTCGTGGGTAACTATGCTAGGTAAAGACGCTACCGTATATCTAAAAATAGCAACGGTAATTTTGAATATTTTCATTGTCATTGCTGTCATTAAAACATGTATCGCATTAGAAAGCGACAGTGAAATGATGATGCTACTTAAATTTATTGCTGGCGTTGACCTTTTCTTTAATATTGCGATGGGAACTCTTCTCGTAATTAAAGGCAATGTGGCACTAAAAAACATAGATTAAAGATTTATATTCCGCTTTCCCAAGTAAAAAAGAAGTAGCCGCCCAGCACAAACAGCTAAAATGTGCTAGGGCTTTTTTTATTTCTCTCTCCTCAGAATACTCATCCCCTGAGGCCTTTTATTTATCTTGATATATACCTGCCGCCCCTGTCCGCCGTGAGCGGATTCCAATTTTTCCAAAGTCTTATCATCATAAATCGCTTGGATTTTGCAGAAGAAATTTTCACCTTTGGGCTGGAGGATTTGGATCTTGTCTTTCAGACGCAAGGCATTATGGACGCGGATTTTTATTAGGTTCTTCGCAGCACGGGAAGGACAGTCCTTTTGATACTGTAAGGACTGTCCTTTTGTTTGTCCTTTTATGCTAACCACTTCTCCTACGAACTCATATTTCTCTTGCGTGTGAGAAAAATTTGTCTCTTGTCCATTCTCCTTGCATTCCCCGAACAAAAATCCCGTTGTATATCCACGACTCACTATCTCCGTGAGATCTTTCTTGATTTTGCGGATTTTTTTCTTTTTACCCTTGTCATTCGGCTTTATATCGAGCGCGAATCGATACGACTTCACCGCTTGTGCCAGATAAGAAACGCTTTTCGCCCGTCCTTCAATCTTGAAAGAGATTATTCCCGCTTCCTTCAATTCTTCAAGATATTCCACTAGGCACAAATCTTTGGAATTCAGCAGATACGACCCGAAATTATCCTGCTCCACCGGGATATATTCCCCCGGCTTTTTCTCTTCCACCAGCGCATAACCGAATCGACAATTCTGCGCGCAGTCTCCCAAATTTGAGCTTCTCCCCGTTTGCCACGCACTCAAAAAACAACGGCCGGAATAAGCCATACACATCGCGCCGTGAACAAAATACTCCAACTCCATCGCCGGCACCGCATCATGGATTTCCCGGATTTCTTCCAGAGAAAGCTCGCGCGCCAGAATGACCCTCGACACGCCGTATTTTTTCCAGAATCTGACCGCTTCGATATTGGTTGTGTTGGCCTGCGTCGAGACATGAATCGGAATTTTCGGATAGATTTTCCGAATCGTTTCCATCACGCCGATGTCCGACACGATGAAAGCATCCGGTAGATGGCCCTTGTATATTTTCAGATGATTCTTCAGTTCTCCCAGATGTCGATTGTGCGCAAAAATATTTACCGTCAGATAAATCTTCTTTTTTTTCTTATGCACGAAATCTATCGCTTCCAAGATGCTTTCATCGTCGAATCCCCGGATCCTCGACCGCAACGAAAAATCAGGCACGCCCGCATACACCGCGTCCGCACCGAACTCCAACGCATATTTTATTTTTTCCAAATTCCCTGCCGGAGCAAGAAGTTCATATCGATGATTTGTTTTTTTCATATGAATTAAATGTTTATAATTTTTAGTTTTTCAATCACAAAGATAGCTCACCTCAAAATATCACTAAAAGAATTCCTGCGGGAATGACGAAATGAAAGTTCTGCCTAGAAAATAATAGTTTTTATACCCGATATTTTTTGACGGTGAAAAAGAATAATAATGCCAAGTCACAAAAACAACCACCGCAAATTTCTTTGCAATTACTTGAAAATATATTATCATTAAATAAAGGTTAAGACTAATTTTATAATAACAATGGAAGAAAGCAACTATGACGCCATCGTCGTCGGCGCGGGTATTAGTGGGATTTTGGCCGCCCTGGCGCTCAGCAAAGAAGGAAAAAAGGTACTTATCATAGAAAAAACCGGCGAATTAGGCGGCAACTGCCGTACTTATGAGATAAATGGCTATCATATCGATACGGGGCCTCATGCCATCACCGGGCTCGGAC
>JAQVBZ010000032.1 GCA_028690055.1 Minisyncoccota bacterium
ATATACTGCTGCTGCTAATATTATAAATATGATAACAAAAAACCCTATTGTAATACTTTTAGATAGGCCTTTCCTTATTTTCCCTTGGCTATTGTTTGAATTCATATAGTTAAAATAATATTTCTATGATTCTACCATTATTTGTATCTTTTTCAAAGTTTTTAATTTATTTTCGGTAAATTTAGGCAGCGGTATCCTACATTTTCATTAACATTAATAATTATATGCTATACAAATCGTTTATAAAAAATATTATTTCCGTTTAGTTATTCGGAAAACTTTATATAAAAAAACAACGCTATAAAGCGTCGTTTTTTATGTTGCAGGACCTCGTAGAAGCCGTCGCAACCTATTTTCAAGGCATCGAGCCGGAAAGTGTCTATGTTCCGAAGTGTGATAAGGATAGGTTTGAATAAAAAGGCCATCGAGCACTTAACAAGCACTAGATGGCAAAATCAAAACGTATTCTTCTTCAATAATTTATGAAAAGAAATGCGGTAGATAGTTTGTTATCAATTCCTCCTCTTTTATTCTTTTATCTTTCAACCTCAGTTGTATCGGCACATCGTAGATCCTCCTCATCCCCAAGGGTTCTTTGCCGTAGCCGAAAGTTATGGGTACGAATCCGGGGATTATCGCTTTCACTACTTGGATTCCCAGATTCAGATTCTTTACTTCGCTGACAGTCATATCCACATAATAAAGTTCGAGTCCTTTCTTTGCAAGACTTAAACACAAATCAGTTTTCTCTGAAAGTTCTTCTTTCCCGATTTCATGGATTTCCCCATTAAGAAAAAATTCTAAATGGCTAATCATCTCAGCCTTCAAATATAAGGCTTCGTGGTCAACCGGATTGATAATCGTTTGGGAAGAAACAGCCTTAACTTTCCCTTTTGTGTCCCGGCTATATTTGAGCCTGGACCATAAGGTAAATTCCAATTCTTCCATAGCTTTACTTATAGCTTCGATCTTAGATTCGGCAGCAGCCGCTCCGCAGAAAAACGGAAATGTTCCTTTCTCTGTATAAGCTATTGCCATAACTACCGGCACCGTATCTAAGGTAAGGTCAACTAGATATAGTTGATATCCTAGTTCTTCCAAATTTTTCTTTAGAGTATTATACTCTTCATGATTTTTTATCACAATCCGTCTTGGACTTATCCTATTCAGCCAATAAATTAGTATGGCATCTCTCTCTATTACTTCTAAGGCTCCTTTTTTAACCGCAAGATCAAGAGACGTATGAGCTGCCATGCCATTCGAATTAGCCATGAAATTAAAAGGATAATTGCCTGCCATCTTGCTGGCGTATGTGATGAAGCTCAATGGAGCATATTTGTTTTCCCCGTTCAAATAGCTTTGCATCTTTATCCAGGGAATAATATCCGTTGGATTAAAAGGTGTAATGTCCTCAAGCCATCCGTTTGAAAATTGATAGCCGGAAAAATTCCATAGATTCTCCGGGTCAATTACCGAGTTCGAATCCAACCCGAAGAAAGATTCGAAAACTAAATTCTCTTCAATCGGCTTTCTTCCGCAATATCTTTCTATCGCCTCCATTATTGCTTTTCCTTTTGCCGCCTCCACTTCAGTGTCGATTCCAATCTGAAGATCGGTTACCCTATTATCCGGTCCAGTCATCTTATGAGAGGACAGATATACGATCTTGCTTTTCCTAAAAGGCAATCCATTATCCTGCACTCTTTTTAGCGATGGCACGATTCTTGTCTCGCCTACAGCCCTCTTTTCCAGTTCCTTCCAGAATTTGGAGCCAAGGCAGGGAGAAAAAGAACCTTTGACACAACGGCACCTGTCTTTCTCCATATCGTATATTCCCACATCTTCTTCTTTCAGAGAATAGACCATCGCCGATATCTTGCCTTGTGGTATACGGAATTGCCTTCCCAAGAATTCGGTTATCTGATTGCCCATACTGGCCAATAGATCCAAATCCTCATCGTCAACACAACTCAGCAAGATGCTCTCCATTTTTTTCTTAGCCTCTCCATAAGTTGAAGCTAAGAAATAATAAATCTTTTCCCTGTTCCTGAAATGCCATATGCCGTTTTGCAAAGGAAATACAGCAAAAGGTCTTATGCAACAGCTACCCGCAGAAGGCTGATTGCCCTTGATATCGATGATTATATTCAATTTTTTTAATTCTGATATGGTTTTTCTGAAATCACTAGTGATTTTTTCCCTGCCCAGAATTCCTGCTAATTCCTTCATGTATCTTTTGTTGCGATACAGTCCCTTGAAAAGCTTAGTTATAATCCAAGTATCATCACCGCCTATCTTTATTACCTTCCCGTCTGATAAAATAACTATGTTGTTTCCTGGAAGAATAAATATATCAGCTTTTTCATTCAAAGTGATTATTTTATCAATCCTCCTTTTTCGCGCCAAATACTCCTAATACAACCGGAGACAGTTTCTTATCCATGTGTAAAGCATCCATCAAATCTTTATGTTCGAAACCCAGAAGTTCCACGAAGCCGATATTATTCTTTTTTGCACAGTAAAGATATGCATTTTGCATCGAATGTCCGGCTTCCAAAAGGACCAGTAGATACGCCTTGTTGGCATATTTTTCGGAAACCCGTCCATAATCTGCCGCAATCACCATGATTCCTGTAGCATCTTCCAAGGAATCTATTCCCGTTATTGCACCTTTCAGCTTGTTCAGATCCTCTTGTTTCCTTAATCTTTCAAACGATAACGTTTTGCCATTCCACCGGTATACTCCGCAGTCAAGATTGTCTATCTCTTCCAATTCTATTAGGTATAAAACCAAAGGATACAACCCTCCGCCCGAAGGCACGGTGTATGTTTTTTCTTTTCCGTATTTCCATGTTTTTTCCCGCTGTTCTTGGAGACCATAGGCAGACCAGAAGAGACCTGCGATATCGTCTATTTTTAGCACACCCTTTACAAATTCCCTCGTGGAGCATCTGTTGTCTAGAATATTTTTTAAATGAAAATCTGGAAGACATATTTCTATCACTTTTGCAGTATTATCTTTCGGAAGTTCTTTCTTTATAATTCCACAGGCTTTTTTAAAAGAAATATCCCTGAAAAATATCATGGGATTTTCTCCATATGGCTTCCATGCTTCATATAGACTGAACTTATCGGACAATATTCCCAGTTCGAGCAGATTGGATATGAAATCATCTAACTCGGTCTGTGCAAATCGATCCTTCAAGCACTCTATTATTTCTTTTCTAGTTTTCTCGCCATTGCACAATGGGACGAGTTCTGTAATTAGTTTATTTGCGTTTTTTATTTCTGCTTCTCCGGCCGAAGTGAAGAATACCCATGTCTTTTTGTCTTTTGGGTATCCCCCGCTGGTCAGATATAAGTATGAGTTTTTAATGTGCATCTTTTCCTCCTCCTTATTATTAAAAATAATAACTTACCCTATTGCGAACAGAAAATCTATAAAAGTCAAGAATATCGGTTGCAAATCAAAAGAGCTCTAGGAAAGAGCTCTTTTAACAGAATTACATATATTATTTATTGAAAACCAATATCTGTCCATTATATCTTAAGATACTTTCCAGAATCAAATCCTTATCAGCTTCATATGTCATTTTTTCTTCGTAAAAAATACCGGCAGGATCGCTGATTATAAAGTTATCGTTAGTTTCTCCGGAGATAATCACGACATGCCCCCATGATTCTCCTTTTATATCGTCTGATTTGCCTTCGCTAAACCTTTCCAGTCTATGCAGGAGAGTCGGGTTATGTGATATGATTACCGGAATATTGTCACTCAGTTTCTTATCAATCAGATCCTTGGAAATCGGATTAAAGTTAATGATTCCGCCCGATTCCAAATAGGCAAGCGTTGCCTTTGCATCTTCTATCAATCTTTCAGCTACAATTTTGTTCGGACACATAAAGCTCATCAACTCCGGATCTTTTTCAAAATTATCATTTCTGTACACGAAAAATTCCAGCTCTTTCTTTATCTTTTCGATAAGCTCGTTTGCTGACAGACCCATCCATGACGGATCAAATATTTGAGATACATTAGTGTAAATCTCGGCGTTTAGTCCTTTTTCTTTGGCGAGCTTTCCTGCTTTGAATTCCCAATCGTACAGTTTGGAAGAGTCTTTGGAGATTTTATCTATGATTTCCTCTTCTGATATTTCGATTTTGAAAAAACTAAAAACAGCCCTTAAACAAGCTGGCAAACATTCATATTCCTTCTGCTCTCTGATATCTACATTAAGATCGATCATTATGGAAAAATTAAATTGGATAATTGAGTTAGAGAGTGCATCAGGGATAAACTCTCTCTCCTTGCAAGGATTTCCCTGTTATTTAAGGCTTTCCTTCTTATTTCTTGGGCTCTATTTTTCCGCCTGTATTTCCGCAACTGCATCCGCCGCAGTGTCCGCTGCTCTTCGTCTGCTTCTTGTGTACTTTTATTTCAATATTCATGCATTTCACCTCCCTGCTTTCCTTTATATATCATTTTTTATAATCCGTAAAGAACCTGAGTGCGAAGCTGGGATACGAGCAGATGTTTGGTCCATAAATTACATCCCTTCATTTTTTGGTGTAAAAAGACTATAATATATACCATATGAATCAATAAACATAAGAATTTATAATTTTATACGCAAAATGGATGCGAGAGATAATCAAATTACAGACAAAATGATGATTCCAATAGAATTGTATCATCTTGTGCCCAAAAAGCTTTTTACAGAATACCTAGACCAAGAAGAAAACTACGATTGCAGAAATAAGCAAGAATGGGGAATGAATTCGGATTTTATCCATACTACAAGCACGCGTAAGGACCTGAAGGAAAAAGTCGCAGATATGAATTGGAAAAATTATCCCAAGGAAACGGAATTTGTATTATTACAAATTGACTCCAGCAAAATAGAATCAAAATTCACGTATGCGGTATATAATGGAACTACCTACTATCATATCTGGGGAGCTCTTCCGAAAGATTCTTTTGAATTGATTGAGATCACAAGAAACGAGGACGGCAGTTTCAATATATAAATAGTACAAAATTTATCAGATGCCGAGAGCAGCTTGCTTTACTAAGTTGGCTGTTTTTATATCTCGTGGAATCGAACCCTTAAATTCGCCTTTAAAGCGCAAAATAGCGCATTTAAGCGCTATTTCCATTCGAAGCAGGAGCTGAGGGAATCGAACCCCCGCCGTCGGTTTTGGAGACCGAAGTTCTACCGCTAAACTAAGCTCCCATGATGGATTTTAAAACAAATACATTGTACCTGAAAAGAAAGAAAAAGTAAATAATTCGTATTCGGAGTAGCGGGTTTTAACCCGCGCTGCTGTCCGGCGTAATATAAAACAATTATTTACCTGAGATGGCTGCGCAGACTGAAGTCTGCTACTTCGTATGTAAAAAACAGTCTATTCGGCTTCTTTACTTTTCAAATATTCTTTAACTCCGTCCAAAAATCCTTCAGTAAAATATTTTTCTGCCGGTTCTTTTTTGAGATCGAGCCATTTATATCCGATATGTTCATCTGATATCTTGATTTCTCCCCCTAAATATTTTGCCCTGAAAAATACCATAAACATGCAATTGTCTCGTCCAAGAGTATCGGAAAAAAAGGGTTGTTTGCTAATTGATACGGGGCGTGGCTTAAATTCATATTTCACATCGCTACCAACCTCCTCCGTCACCTCTCGGTCAATGATTTGCTTAAAAGGGGCTTGCAATTCATCAGGGTTTATTCTGCCGCCTGGGAGGTCATAATATCCTGCTAAATAGCCTTCATTCTGGCATTTCATTCCGAGGATTTCCCCTCTCTCATTTTCCAAGACGAGTTTAAGGCTGACATTAAAAAACTGCGGATAACCTTCCGGTATTTTATCTATATCCATATTTATATTTAATTTTTCTAAAAACAAAAACGACACCGAAGGGTCGTCTTGCTGTAACGATGAAAGTTTACTTGCCCTTCATTTCGTTATGCTTGGTGTGCTTGCGGCAGAACGCGCAGTGCTTTAGAAGCTCCAGTTTCTCTTTGATCTTCTTCTTATTTTTGAAAGTGTTATAAACTCCCTTCTTGCACTCTTTACATTGCATTCTTACAAGATTGTCTTGTGACATATTTTCTGAATTAGGTTAGATAAAAGTTATTTTCTCCTACAAAGCGCAGTCTAACATATTTATTAAAAAATATCAAGAGCTGCACAAAAAGGACAGTCCTTCGAGTCGGACCGCCCTTTTTTCGCCTAATTATTGCAGTTTAACTGCCGGACCTTCTTTATATAAGCTCAACTCTCCCTGATTGATACTGTAAATCGCCGCTTCGCTGCCACCGTGGGCAATGAACTCTTCTGCCGTCATATCAATCCAGTGCCTGGTCTGATCGCCGTTGATTTCATAGACTTTGTCGTTAGGACCGGCGGTTCCGTTCGCTCCAGTGTTAACCCTTGCCCATCCGGAAAGAGAAAACTCGTCGAGCGAATCAACCTGAACCAAATTTTCCCATTTCAAATGTTTGTAATGGTTAAATATCTGCAAACTGACGATGTGTCTGATGTGCTTCTTGCCGTTTATCTCTTTAACAATATAAACCGCAAAAGGATTGGCAGAATTCTGACACTGGATAATATCGCCGTCTTTAACATTCACGGCCGTTATGCCTTTGACTTGCCCATGTTGATCAGAGGCTGGCGTAGCGGGTGTCGCCGGAGTTCCCGTCTTAGGGTCTGCAGGAGTGGCAGGGGTCGCCGGTGTCGCTGGGTTAGAGTTGCCCCCTCCTCCCCCTCCGGAATTACCTGAAGGGTTTGATGGAGCATCTGAAGTTGTCGTAAGCGTCAAATCAAATTCAACACTTGAAAAATCTATCACGCTGACCATGTCCGTCTCTCCCGCTTCGTCATCTTCTATCTTGAAAGTTATAGTCTCCCCCACTCCAAGCTCGTCACTTTCTGAAATATTCATCGCATAGTTTCCCGCTGTCTCGAGTGTAGCAGATGCGATTTCTTCGCCCCCTGCCTCATATGCCGTTACAACGGTTCCGACCGCAGCTGCTGAGCCGTCTACGGTCACGGTTCCATAAAATAGAACCGGAGTGGCAGGCGGATCTGCTAGCACCGAGAGTGGCAATGCCATCGTCAATGCTGCAACCGCCGCCATTTTCTGCATCATCTTTTTTATAATCATATTCATTTCTTATTCTTAATTTCTCTCCGGTTTATTTCTTAGGAACGATATCGAATCCGTCCGCATCGTAGGTATAAAACCAGTAACCATAGCCGACTTCCATCATGTCATCGCCGTCCAAAGATTCGTATTTACCGTTTTTGTAGACATATAAGATGTCATCGCTTCCCATTTGGCTTATATATTCTTTTGCGGTCATCTCCCTTACTGATTTGAATCCGATCAGGTTCCACTTCTCGCCGAATACTTCGTAGGTCGGCAACAGACTTCCCCCTGAAGGCAATTCATATCCATTTATAGTCAAAGTATCATTTGCATTCATATCGACCCAATATCCTTTTCCGGCTTCCATGGTAGTCAGTCCGCCCCCAGTCACACCTGGTTTATAAGTGAGCCATTGTTCGTTTTCGGTGTCATAGTACTGGATTATTTCTATATGGGATAGTGTCGTTTCTCCGAGCACGGCTTCAATACTGCTATCTTCGGGGATTATAGGAAGCGAGACGAGGTTCCATCCTACCTGCAAATTTATGCCGATTGTCGTGGTGGCTACATTCTTTGTTGTGAATGAGTGTAAATTGTCGCTCTTGATCCAGGAAGCCATAACGTTTCCAGCCACATCTTCCGCTCCGCTAATGGTTATATAATATTGTGTATTATATTCCAGTGCATTATTTGGATTGATGGTAACGATATTTCCGTCTATTTCCAAGGAACTTGCGATAGCGGTAGCTCCGTCATATTTCCTGAGTTGGATGTTGTCCAATGTCTCTTCGTCCATCTCTTCTGAGAAGGTTATCACGATATCAGAGTCAATCGCTACCCCGGTCTCTCCATTAGCTGGATCTGAAGTTGCGGTCGGAGCTTCAGTGTCAACTTCGATCTCGTTGAATATGATGCTTGTGCTAGCTTGGACGAGGTTGCTGCCTGATCCGTAGGAAACCGTTATGGTGTCGATTCCGGCAATCGTTGAAGCCAATGTCACTTTTGCTTTTCCGCTGCTGTCCGTCGTGGCTGAATCCTGTGACAGGTCACCGATCGTGCTTGAGAAATTGACCACAGCTCCGGCAAGGGCCGTTCCGTCTTCTGTTAATGATGCCGTGATGGTCGCTGAGCTTGTTCCGTCCGCATCAAGTTCGGATTCAGATGACGAAACGGTGATTGACTTTGCAGAAGCCAAGACTTTGAATGTCCAAGAAGTCGAAGCTGAATTTCCTGCATAATCTTCCACATAGATAGCGACCGTGTGTTGTCCGTCTGTTAATGGGTCAGAAACATAAGTGATTCCCGTTGCATCTATATCTGCCCAGGCGGTCTGGCCGGTTCCGTCAACTGTGATAGTCGCAGTTGAAGCATCAATTCCGATTCCGCTATCTGAGAAGACGGCATTTATTTCAGGGGCGACATCTGAAGTTGTGGAATTTTCTGTAGGAACTATTCCTGAAATGACAGGAGCAACGGTGTCAACAACGGTGATGTTAAATGTTGAAGTTGCTGAGTTATTGTAATCATCTGTTGCAGTACAAGTTACAATTGTTGTTCCAAGTTTAAATGCGCTTCCTGATACTGGATTGCCTATCACATCGACATCCGTATCAACTAGATCAGTTGCAGTCGGACATTCATACTCGACTACGGCGCCTGTTAGAGATGTCGCTTCGACTGTTATATTCTCGTGAGTGCCTATTGTCGGAGCGGTTGCATCTTGAACTGTTACTGTGAATGAATTTTCTCCTGAGTTGCCATAACTATCTGTCGCGGTGCAAGTCACAGTCGTTGTTCCCAGTGGGAATATACTTCCAGATTCAGGAGCACAGGTGGCTGTTATATCTCCATCAACTGCGTCAGTCGCAATAGGTGTAGTATATGAGACTACAGCTCCGCTTGGACCAGTCGCTTCAACTGGATCTATGACAGGCATGTCTCCGAATTCTGGACCGGTCGTATCTTGCACAGTCACATTGAATATTGAAGTCGATGTATTTCCTGCATCATCGGTTGCGTCGCAAGTCACAGTCGTTGTGCCAAGCGGGAAAGTGCTTCCTGATACAAGGTTGCAAACTACAACTACATCTGCATCGACGATATCAGTTGCAGTAGGAGCAGTATATGAAACCACAGCTCCAGTAGGACCATCTGCTTCAATAGGATCTATGACAGGCATGTCCCCGAATACTGGTCCGGTCGTATCTTGCACAGTCACATTGAATGTTGAAGTCGATGTATTTCCTGCATCATCGGTTGCGTCGCAAGTCACGGTTGTCGTGCCTAGATCAAATTCGCTGCCAGATATTGGAGCACATTCAACTTCTACACTTTCGTCAAAATTATCAGTTGCAGTCGGATTGTCATAGGCGACCATTGCGCCATCTGCTGAAGTAGCTTCCACTGTTATATTCTCGTGTGAAGCGATAACAGGTGCGGTTGTGTCAATCGCGATATCCTTATCCAGTAGCGGAGTGAATATCTCCATGACATTTCCTGCTTCATCGGTAACGCCAGTTCCGGAAATCGTTGTTTTTAGCTTATCTGTATTATCTCCTTTCTGCACGGTATAATCACAAGTTCCA
>JAQVBZ010000014.1 GCA_028690055.1 Minisyncoccota bacterium
GAATGAGAAGTTGTTCGATAGTGTTTCATATGCCAACATTCTACATCTTATCCATAAGGTGTCAAACTGAAGTCTTCGCCTTAAAGGCGAGGGATTTTCTCCCATTCCCCGAGGAGGACATTAAAATTCTGTCAGTAAATTATTAAACTCGTACAATTCCCGCCCCTGACAAGGGCGGGAATGACCCGTAGTTTTAAGCTCCAGATAAAGAGATATTGATTTTGTCGGCAGAATCAGGCACACGGTTTACCCAGAATGGCCAGAAATTCACTGAGACAGAGTTGATACCGCTCATCTTGGAGAAATAATCATTGAGCTCAGACTTATCTTTTCCGGCAATTTCTTGTTTAACCTTGTCCTGATCAAGGTCAAAAGCGAAGTTTTGACTAGCAGAGACGTCGACAGAGAGCTGTTTGTCTTTATCGATAAGACCACCCACTTCATAGTCAAGACTGCCGGCTACCGGCAGTGCGTTGGCAAAAGTATTGAGTGCCAGAATCTTCTTGCCCAGAATCTCCTCCACATTCGTCTTGGCGATTGAAAGGACCGCCCTCTTGACTGAAAGAGTGAGGTCGAAGCTGTCAGCGACACCGCCCACTTCTACAGAGCTTTTTTCTTCCACGGTCCCCTCATCAGTCTGGTTGCTGAAGAAAATAGCGTCATCGCTGGTCTGCCCTGCGACTTTTTCTTCGTTTTCTTTCTGTGCCAGAGCAAGGAGTGTCGCCTTGGCTTTGTCGTAATCCGCTTGCGAGACAAAGAATACTTCCTCATCCAAACCGCCTGTCATCGGCTGTTCGGATTTGGCGTAGAGACAAGAATATTTCCAACTGACTTGCTCTTGGAGTTTGGGGATAGTGAAACTGGTGGCAGCGATGTTGTAAGTCTCGCCCGCTTCCTCGGCGATCACATCCACCGTCTCCGTACCGGCGACAACTTCATCTTCCGGCTTGGTAAAACCCGCGATATTGACCGCCGCCGTTATCTTGAAAATCTTTCCGTCTTTAGAAAGAAACCGGGTACCGGCAACCAAGGTCTGCGGTCCAGTCGAACACTCATTGTAAATAATGATATTACCCGTGGCTTTCTCGGTAATTCTTTTCTTACTGGTAGTGACAAAAGCTTGAGTCTTCTCGCTTTTTATCTCGGTAGTCTTAACCGGAACTTTGCTCGCGTCCACATCGATATCGGACAATTTCTCATCCAGAATCAGGGTAAAATCACCTGCCACCTTTTCTTCCTTGAAAACAACCGCGATGTCCGCCTTGGGCAAAATAAAGAAAAGCGCAATCCCCGCCGTAAGAATACAGATAAAAATGAATATCGCAAAAAACCTCGAGCTGAGGGTCGGCAACAAAGAAAATTTCTTTTTCTTGGAGCGAGTGTTGATTTCCGGATAGGAAAAATCAAAAGACTTTGTGTCATATTCGCCGTCCAAACGGCCACGGTCATCGAAAATCCCCTCGACCTTCTCCGCACTTTCTCCCATTTCTGCCATTTTCTTTTCCGCCAATTTCTCCCAATAGGCCTCGTCTTTTTCCTGCCTATCTTCAGTCTCGCCGATACGATAGCTTTTTTCATCGTCAAGCGCTGGCAATAATTCTTTTTCTTCGGAAACGGGCTTGTCTGCCTCTTTTACGCGTTTATAAGTTTCATCAGAATAATATTTCTCGCGCACAAGATTCTCTGCCGTAGTCTCTTTTCTCGGCTGTTCGGGTTCCGATTCCGGCAGTTCTTCTCGATTAAAATTCCGCAAATCGACCGTTTCTTCCCTTCCGGTCATATCCGACATAGGTCTTGCTCCATCCACACTGCGACCGATATGACGAACGTGCGTTTGGGATTTTGCAGAAAAATCCGGCAAAGTAGCACGTATCTCGGGTTCGTTTTCCGGAACCAATGCCTCGAATCTGGAGATAGAAATCTCTTTGCCCATTTCCTCGGCTTTCTTTTGAAGTATTTTCAGATTGGTCACGTCCTGCAAAATGACAGATTCGTCAGGAATCATCAAAGTGACATTCTTTCCGAGAACGTCTTTTATTTTATCAATAATCTCTATAATCTCGTCATTCTCCCCGACATAAACTGTAGATTGTTTTTTTTCATCATCCATAAAATTTTATCTCAAATATTTTTTTAAACTATTTCCGCAAGAAAATTATTCGCCGCATCTTCTTTGTTGGCACTATCAAAACACAAGTGTGCCAGTGCTACCAGAGTAACATCCTGAAAATCGCTGAGCTTTTGTGTCTTATCTATATTGTTCGTAATATGGCTGAGGCGGATAAAATCAAGCTTGAGCTTGTCCGAAAAATTGATGCCGGAATCATCTAAACGGTGAAGCGAATTAGCGAGTCTGGGCAACTGACTGCCTCCGCCATACAAGAAAATCTTGCCCGGTAACAACAATTTTGCACTCGTTTCACCCAAAATAAGCTGCACGCCGGAGAGCCACAAATCGACATCCTCCGCAAGCATCCTCTCAATCTTCTTCGCCTCGGGCGGAGCAAACCTATCTGCGGTATATTTCATTTTCAATTCCTCTGCAGCCTTTTCTGAAATATCCAATTTGTTGGCAAGTCTGCGCGTAAAGAGGCGACCGCCCAGAATAAACATATCCGCATTCTGAATATTACCGTTTTTGACCAAGACCACATCAGTGATATTGCCCCCGACATCAATCATTACCGCGCTAAAGTCCGAAGAGTCCCCCATACCGATTGCTTTGATGACAGCGTACGGTCCATAAGTTACTTTTACCAACCGCACCCCCAATTCATCAGCAATGTCGTTTATGAGATTAAAATCAGGATTCGAGACATAAGAGCTCGAAATTTCTATCTTAATATTACTACCCTTAAAACTCAATGGATTAACGACTCGATACCCATCAATACTGAAATTGACGATATCGGCGCTCACTATCTTGATACCTGATTGTTTTTCGCGATAAGTAAGGCTACGCGTGATTGCCTCCAGGGATTTTTTGTGTGCGGCATGGACGATCCCTTTGAGCTCCGCATTCTCAATCTTGTCTTGCGAATTCGCCCGAACCATCTCGAAAGAGTTCGTGCTTATCTTAACAGTGTTTCCGGAAAAACCCATGAACACCTCCTTGACGGGAACTTTCGCCATCCGCTCAGCTTCGGCGATTGCCACGTGCAATACCTCAGTGACTTTGCCGGGATCCGTAATCTTTCCCCCGACGATATTGCCCGACTCCTGCTCGACCCGGCCCACACCCAGATTCGTAACCTCTCCATTCTCGTAATTAACATACGAAATCAGTGCCTTCGCCACTTTCGTTCCAACATCCAAAGACAGAATATATCTCCCCTTATCTTTCTTGTTTATGATTTTTGACAAGAAGCTCATCTATTTTCTGTTTTTAGTATTTTTTATTAAACGCACAAAAAACCGCACTTGCGCAGTTTAGATACTTCCGTCCGAGGTCATATTGTTGATGAGTACCTTATGGGGACTCTCGATAATATCGATGATAAATTTATCGAACATATTTTTTCTGTATTTGTATTCGTCATTATTCATATAGACATAGCGCAGCCCTCTGCCCACTTCCGACTCAAGATCGGAGAGAAAATCCATCAGCTTGGCCTTATTAATAACATCGCCCACGATCAGGATATCAACCCGACCCTTGTCAGAATTAATGAGTGCGCCTGAAATCAGAACCAATTTCACGCTACCGACTTTTTCGATGTGACTCTTGATCTTGTCCGATGACGAAGGCGTGGCCTTGAAAAACAGTCTCCTCAGCTCGTCATAAAAAACAAAACGTGTATTTAAATTGTAATAAGATTTCTGATTCTTTTTGGAAGCCGAAACAAAACCGGCCTTCTCCAGATTGACGATCTCCTTGCGAGTAGTCGCCGTGTCGGTCTTGGTTTTCCCTGCGATTTCGGACAACAGATATTTCTCTTCAGTGTTGTTCAAAAACAAACGAATGATTTTCACTTCCGCTTTTGAATGGAATAGTTTTTCTAAGATCTCCGACATAAGGAAAAAACAAAAAATGTTACAAACAGTTTCTAATTTGATTATACAATTATTATGATTTAGTGACAAGAGCAAGAAAAAAAATCGGAAGAGCGGGATTATACAAGATAAAGCCGGATCTTCCTTTAAGAATCGTTTTTGAATTTTTTTGTTTTTACGGTTATGATGCTGAGCTCATCTTATTGGTATAAGCCCAGATATATTTCCAGTTTTTCGGAGTATCCTTATTGAACATAAATCCATGCCCCGAATCCCCTCCGTCGTAGAATGTCACGTCCGTATGGGTATTCTTGGCTTGATTTTCAAACCATTGCCTACCATACTTGGCGGGATCGAATCCTCCGCCCAGAGAAACGACTAGTATACTTTTTGCACCAACAATATCGTTAACGTCGACTATTTTAGCCATTGTGCCGGTCATATCCGAATCTAATTTTCTCGAAGAATATGGATTGACTGCGCCTTCGCACATTTTATCGGCAAGAAGATCGATATCGACGTCTGCCGGCCAATAATGATACTCGGGAGTATATGGATTCTCAAAGGACGCCATTTTAACCAAATAAGTCTTACTAACCCCGAAGAGAAAGATTTCGCGCGATATGAGATCCCCGTCTCGCACTTTCTGTGCAAGACCAATCGAAGTATTCATACCGTCCGCAACATAGTTTTCCGAATTGATTTCGTCAATCATCTTGTAATAATTTTCCAACTGTCCTGCTTCCAAATCCCCATATTCTTCATCATAACGAACGATGGTGTCTACTATGATAAAATGATCGATGTGGCCCAATACGGTATTCTGATAGAAAGAACCTCCGTATCTGATAAGACAATGTCCTCCGAGACTGTGTCCGAGATTCGTTGTTTCGATGTCTTCAACAGCGATTCCGGTAATCTGGGATATCAGAAGCTTGGAGACAGCTTGTTCAACATAACAGTCCTCAAGTGTTAACATAATATCCTGCTTAGACATTTCTTTATTGGCTTTTTCTTTGTCATCAGCACCGAAATTCACTTCCCTTCTATCTTCTTCGACAACGACATATCCCTGTCGAGCGCCCTCGATATCCGAATAGTCTTCGCCATAATATCCGCCTTTTCCGCTGAGACTTTGCCCGGCAAAAATACCGAAGAATTCTTTGAAATTCTGAGCGTTTATATCCTCACGGATATGGATACTCAGACAAAGATTATTGATTTTTCCTTTACCCCGTTTGATTTCCATTCGATATTTGGAAACTCCATTAGCCACATCTTCCGTTTCTATTTTCTTGAAGCTGAGAACTTTCGGATTATAAGCTAACGGTTCTCCGTTTTCTGATTTAATACTTTCAAGCAAATCAGAATTTAATTGCTTGATATCGACAGAATCCTTTAGGGAGGTGTTCTGCTTTGCACAACCAACTGGAACAAGTGCTACTAGAAGAAGTAGCACCACCAGTAAATTTATCATTTTATTCATGCCAGTTTTCAATTTTTGTATCTCCAAAAATTTTTAGACTGGAATTAACCCCTCTTTATTAATTTTTTCCACTGCTCTTACAGTCCGATTATTAGGCTATCACCGTTAAATTGCTTTGTCAAGCGTATATTTTAAAATAGCTTTAGTATATCATCTTAAGCCCTGAATTATACCGTTAATCTGTTTATTATAAAGAAAACCTCGTATTTAGATCATAAAACAGGCATTTTATAAGCCTGCTTTCTTATACAAAATCAACTAAATCTGTTCTATGGTCTAGTCATAAAGCAATTGAAGCCCCCCCCTCTCCCACTTGGAGAAGGTCGAGGTGAGGAGGGATAAAAGTAAAATCATTATGTCACAGAAGAAGTTAATTTAGTATTATTCTCTCTTATCTCTCACCAAAGACTGCAATGTATAAAGTTTATAATACGCCCCTCGCTTCTCCAAAAGCTCCTCGTGCGTGCCCTGCTCGGCAATCCTCCCTTTGACAAACACCACTATATGGTCAGCGTGGATAATCGTGCTGAGACGATGTGCAATCACGAAAGTGGTACGACCCTGCATCAATCTTTGCATTGCCTCTTGCACTAGCATCTCCGATTTAGAATCAAGCGCTGAGGTCGCCTCGTCCAATATCAGAACTTTGGGATTCTTCAGTACGGCGCGAGCGATGGCGATGCGCTGTTTCTGTCCGCCAGAAAGCTGAACGCCACGTTCTCCTACCTGTTCCTCCAGACCGTTGGGGAAATCCACGATAAAAGCCTCAGCATTCGCTGTTTGGATAGCACTTTTGATTTCCTCCTCCGTCGCGTCCAACTTGCCATAAATGAGATTGTTGCGGACCGTATCGTTAAACATGCTGACGTCCTGTGGCACAACCGCGATATTGTCACGCAGGTTCTTCAGTCCCACCTTCTGGATGTCTGCCCCATCCAAGAACACCTTGCCCGAAGTCGGAATGATATATTTGGAAATCAGATCCACTAGTGTCGA
This sequence comes from Minisyncoccota bacterium, assembly GCA_028690055.1. Taxonomy (GTDB): domain Bacteria; phylum Patescibacteriota; class Minisyncoccia; order JAHIHE01; family JAGLIN01; genus STD2-77. The sequence goes on from JAQVBZ010000014.1 coordinate 6,476, forward strand.
CTTCCCCACGCCGCTCTCGCCCACCAGTGCCACCATTTCCCCCGGACGAACCTTGAGATTGATATTGTGCAACACCTCGCGCGTCTCATTGTAAGCGAAAGAAACATCTTGGAACTCCACGGCACCCTGAATATCTTTAAGCTCAACTTTTCCCGATACATCGTAATCTTCCGCCTCTTCTTCCAAAAGCGCATAACCGCGCCGCACTGTCGCCATCCAGCGACGATAGTGGCTGATTCGATCGCCGGCCTTGTGCAATGGAGATTTTAGCAGCCCGAGGTAACCGATAAAAGCAACCACTTGCCCGACTTCAACCGTGCCTTTTTCGAAAAGCAAGACGATTACCGCCACCGAAACCAATGTCAAAGAAGCAATGATAATATCCTGTCGGAAAAAGAAACTGCGACTGGTCTGCCAGAATTTTTCAAACGAAGCCATTGTTCTGCCCCTGATGATTTCCGAACTTTTCTGATTCTCGAAATCTTCACCGGAGTTAGCCTTTACTAATTTGATATTGGCAACCGAATCGTTCATGATTCCATATGCATCCTCGAAGGATTTATTTACCTCCAGGATGTGTTCGCTGATCGGCTTGGAATAAATCAGGGAAACATAGATAAATAGGACTATACTGATCAAAACGATGACAAAAACTATCCAGTGGACATAGGAACCGATCAAGATCAATACGGAGAGCAGGAGAAGGATGTCAGCGCCGAACCAGAAAACCACACTTTCCAAAAGCGCCTCCAGCGCATCCCCCGCTTTGATGTAACGCGAGGAAAGCTTACCGCCTTTGTTCTTGTTGTGATAGGTCAGCTTCAGGTCGAGAGATTGCTGATTAAGGAGCAATATCAAATCATTAGAACATTGTACTGATATCCTGCCACCGTTGACAAAAAGATAGCGCCTTGTCCACTCATATATGAGCTGTGCCGCAAACCATAGCAAAAGCCAGAGGAAAATAGTGTCGAGAGTCTCACTGGCGATAACAAACTCGACAACTTTACCATAGATGTAAGGAATAAACGCCTCGACAAGCGAACCAAAAAACACAATCGAGAGGATCACGTAGAATTTTTTCTTATATTTTGAAAGAAAACGCCAAATGATCCGCACGTCTTCCCGGAAGGATTCTTCCATAAAACTTCTCTGTTTAAGATAATGTTCCGAAGGACATTTTTGATTTAAGTTTTATTCTAGCACAAATATGAAATATGTCAAACAGAGGCTCTTATGAAATAGCAGACTTCAGTCGGCGCGGCTATCCAATGCGGATGGAACAAACAAGATGAGGCCGATTTGTCGGCTTAGACTAGCAGCGCGGTCTCGAAACCCGCCGCTCTACATGTATCATTTTGTCCATTATAAAAATTGACTTTCCGCCTATTCCCCCTAGAATAGGAATACAGGAGGCGGATTATGAAAAAAATAAAAAGACCGAGAACAAAAATATACGGCTTTGATCCCCGGGAAGCTGCGAGAATTGAGACGGCACTGCTAAAAGCGCATTTTGAACGAGACTACGTTTTGCTCGAGACACTAATGGCAAAACTTTTCGAAGAACTCTATGGGTTGGATGCCACAATTGCTGAAAAATTAGCAATAAAAGAGATAAAGGCTTTCGGCGCACATAATGAAGCAGAAAATCCGGATATTTCGAAAAAGGATAAGGGCATTTACTGGAACCAGGTTAAGGAGTTGAAACAGGAATATTTCCACATCTTAGCCGAGGTTCTCAAAAAATATGGGATTAATCTCAGCACTAAAGAAATCGACACCCTTGCGGAGCTAGAAGAAGAGTGGTGGGAATTGCATCACATAAAAGACTATGAGGGGGTTACAAATTGCAAAGCTAAGCAGAATGTAATACTTTTTAAGCTACCCCTGCCAACGGCCCGCGAAGTGGCAGAAATATCAGTGGAGGCTATCAAAAAATACGATACAGCAAAACTTCTACCAACAGAAGAAAACCAGCCGTACTGGATAGAAACAGAAAAAGCTGAAATCAAGTTTTATAACCTTTTTAAAGGGAGAACTGCGAAAAATATATCAAAGAGACTAAGTTCTCTTTTTTTTATTTGAACAATCCATCCGCGACTTCGACGATATCTCCCGCGCCCATCACCAGTAAAATATCCCCTGTTTGAACTTTTTCATCAATCAGACCACGGGTTTCCTTGAGATCCTTGGCATAGAAAATATGCCCACTTAATTTCTCATTTCTCTTTGCAATATCATCTACCAAGTTCAGTGAACTCACGGCTTGGTCTTCCTCTTCCTCGCGCCCGGCAACGTCATAGATTTCCGTGAGAATTACCTCGTCCGCCGCATCGAAACTCTGCAAAAAATCCTGATAGAGTCCGCGGGTGCGGTTGTGCTGATGGGGCTGGAAAATGGCGACGATACGGCGTGAAGGATAGAAGTCTTTCGCCGCTTCGATAGTCAAACGAACCGCCGTGGGGTGATGCGCATAATCCGAGATTATCAGCGCGCCTCGGTATTCCCCTTTTATCTCGAAACGGCGCCAGATACCGGAAAAACTTTCAAGCGATGTTCTGATTTTGTCCGCCGGGATTTCCAGATATGTCCCGACCGCGATGGCTGCCAAAGCATTGCGAGCATTGAATTCGCCCGGCACTTGCAAATAAAATTTTCCTAAAGTTTCATCTTTATATATGACCTCAAACTCGGTTTTGCCGGATGCTATTTTAAAATCCTTGAAACAGAAGTCATCGGTCTCGTTCTTGCCGAAATAAATAACGTCCAGCTCAGGTTTTTCGGATTTGATTTTCACCGAAACCTCGCGCGCGTTTTCATCGTCGCCGTTACAGAAAAGAATTCCGTCCTCCGGCAAGTGCCTCGTAAAATCAAGGAACGCCGTTTTCATCTCTTCGATATCTTTGTAGCAGTCGGTGTGATCAAGCTCAACATTTCCCAGTACTATCATCTGCGGATACAGACTCATAAAATTATGACTATATTCACACGCCTCCGCCACAAAGTGACCGCCTGAACCTATACGCAGATTGCCATCATAACGCGGCACAATACTTCCCACCAAGACCGAGGGGTCGATACCTCCATCCTCCAAAACGCCCCCCACCATTGCCGAGGTGGTAGATTTGCCGTGCGTACCGCAAATCGCGATGCCGCCTTTGCCATTGAAAATCAGCCCCAGCGATTCGGCGTAAGTTATGGAACGGATGTTTTTTTCCAAAACCGTAGATAGCTCCGGATTGGTCTTCGGAATCGAGGCGGTGTGGATTGCCAAATCGATATCGTCAGTGATATTTTCCGCCACCTGGCTGTAATGGACTTTGATTCCCAACTTCTCCAGACTCTCTGTCACCCGCGAGGATTTCATATCAGAGCCTTCGACTTCTTTGCCATTAGCCTTCATATAGCGCGCGATAGCACTGAGTCCGATGCCACCGATGCCGATAAAATATATTTTCTTGAGTTTTTCAATATCTATTTCTTCCATATTTTTCATAATTATGATATCTATGACCAAACTATTTTCAATAGTGCTCGCCCCTTCTCCCAACGGGTGAGGGGGAATAAAGGATTGCTCCATCTTGTCCCTCGGTCGAGCATGACTTACGGGATGGAAATCATCGGAAAGGGCACAAGATATTGCGCCCCTACAACTCGCAATAGCACGCCCTCCCTGCAAATCACGATGCTATAAAAAGCTACTATTTCCCCCATTTCAAGATTTCGTCCGCCACCACATCCGCCGCTTCGGGGTGAGCCAACAATCTCGCCTGGCGCATCATTTCCATTATTTTCAATTTGTCTTTAAAAATACCGTTTAAGATATCAAGAAAAAGATGCGGTTTAAGATTTTTTTCATTGACCAAAATAGCCGCGCCGGCTTCCGAGTAGAAGAAAGCGTTGCGATTCTGATTGTCACTCTCAGAATCTGACATCGGAATCAAGACACTCGGCTTACCTACCAGCATAATTTCCGCCACAGTATTGGCACCGGCCCGGCTCACTACCAAGTCGCAAGCTGCGTAAGCATTGGCAAGTGACTGCTGCATAAACGGGAACAGATGATAATCTTCCATAAGAGGTATATTCATCTGCTGGACACGTGCCAAAATCGCTTCATAATCGGCTATTCCACATTGGTGGATAATTTCATATTTTTCCAAAAGCTGCGGCAGAATCTGCATAATCAGCTCGTTGATTTCGTGCGCTCCATGACTGCCACCCATAACGAAAATCACCGGCTTATCTCCCTCGATAGAGAATTTCTGTTTGCTCTCTTCATACCCTGCCATCGCCACGGAGGGACTTACGGGATTTCCCGAGAAAAATATTTTTTTGGCAGGATAAAATTCCTTGGTCAAATTGAAAGAAATGGCAATCCGCTTGGCAAAGTGAGAGATAAATTTATCGATACCGGAAGGCGCCGTGTCTGACTCGTGCATAATGACCGGAATCGCAAATAGTTTGCCGACCATCGCGACCGGTAGTGATACAAAGCCCCCCTTGAGAAAAATTACATCAGGCATATAGTTGAATACATCAGACATAATTCTCGTAAAATTCTTGAAGGAAGTAAAGAAACTGGTCTTCATGTTTTCCTGTTCGGGATTGAGAATTTTGAATTCTATCTCCGTGTTCTGGACAAAGGCCTTCAGAAAATCACTTTCGGTGCTGATAAGCATAAATTCCACCGTCTCATGGATATTTTCCTCTTTGGTCTTTACCTTAAGCGCCTCATAAACGGACACGAGGGGAGCCAAACTGCCTGCAGTAGATTCTCCCGCGAGTAATATTCTCATATTTTTTGATTATTGATTATAGCAGCTTAAACGTTTTTTATCCTACAAAACAGATTCCATATCGTGATTCAAATTATTTTTTATAAGAATTGCTATATCGAGAAACACTCAGTAGTACACCCACGCCCGCCAATAGAGACATCAAGGCGCTGCCCCCGTAGCTTACAAAAGGCAGAGGGATGCCGGTAAGAGGCAAGAGCGATGTGATGGCGCCGATATTCAATATCGCCTGAAAAGTCACCCAGGCAGTGATACCGACCGCGATATATTTACCGAAGTCATCTTTGGCACTGCGAGCGATAGCAAGTCCGCGCGTAGCAAAAACCATAAAAAGAATGATCAAGAATATCAAACCTAATAACCCTAATTCCTCTCCCGCCACGGCAAAAATGGAATCCCCGATCGGTTCCGGCAGATAATTGAATTTTTGTCGGCTGTGCCCCAGGCCCAAACCGAACAACCCTCCCGACCCCAGCGCCAGCAGGGACTGATTTATCTGATAGCCTATCCCCAATGGATCCAGTTCGGGATGCAAAAAAGTGGTAAGCCGGTTCATACGATAAGGCGCAATTTTGATGAGGGTCATCACGCCCACGATACCGCCCGCAATCATCATCAAGATATACGTAATACCAGCGCCGGCGATAAAATACATCGTACCGGCGATAGCACAAACCGCCACCAGGGTCCCGACATCCGGCTGCTTGATAAGCGGAATAGCTACCAGCACAATTATCATTATGAATGGCACAAAACCCTGTGAAAAATCATTAAGCTTTTTCTTTCGCTCTTCCAGCCATGCCGCCAGATAGATAATGAGCGTAAGCTTAGCCAGCTCAGAGGGCTGAAAACTCATACCGGCGACTGTAATCCAGCTCCTGGTGTCCCGAATATCAAGCCCTAGCCCGGGCACAAACACTATTAGCAGCAAAAACAGTGTCGCGAAAAGGAACAGAGGTGCGCTTTTTTTGAATTTCCGATAATCTATCCGACTGAAAACACAAGCGAGAATAACCCCTGGTACCAGTCCATAGAAGAACTGGTGAACGAGATAGTAATATTGATTGCCGACTTCTTTGTAACTCATAACCACGCTGGCGCTTGAAATCATCACAAGTCCGAAGAGGACGAGCAGCAAAACATCGAAAATCAGAATTTTGTCATATCCTCCAAATTTCATTTAGCTTAAGATTATATTTTTTAAGACGCTCTCTTTGGTTTTTGTAAACTCTTCGGTAAAACCGTTTCTTGTTTCCATTATACCATAACCGACCTGGATATTTGCATATTCCATATCCGGTTCAATGAGCTCGCCCGCCGGTACGCACTCTAGAAAAAATTCTCCACCCGCCATTTCCCCATCCGCATAATATGCCTCGCGCACGAAATCCGCTACGTCGCCGTCCATTTTGTAGATGCCACTGCGCATCGGCCGTATTATTGTAAGAGGCTTACTCTTTACATTGCGCAAAATAAGCTGGGAAAAAACGAAGTCAGACTTCGGTTCTTTCGCTTCCAAGGACAAAAAATTAAAATCGAGGAAAGAAAGGATATGGAGCAAGAGAAAAGGGACTTCTCTATCGGAAAGCTGCAGTTTGGTAAAAATCGGGATGGATCCGACCAAGCGCGGATTCACCTCGATAAGATGGACCCCGTCACTACCGACCACAAAATCGAATCCCAGAATACCGCGATAACCGACACTCGCAATCTTTTGAGCGACACTTTTGATACTGGCACGCGAATCATCTCGTGAATCACTGCCGAGCCTACTGCCGAAAGCAAAATCATTGCCGCAAGTTCCCATGGCGTTACGATTACACTCCGGAAAACCGGTAATCTGAAAGATGGGCTGGCTCACTAAAAAACCGAATTCCCCGATGCAGACGTTGAATGTATAGGTATCCCCCTCCACAAAGTCGGCAATTTTCACTTTCCTGCCGAGGTTCTTTTCCAGAATTTCCGAAAGCTTCTCGCGCCCATCAACGACAAAGGTTGAATTGCCCGAATAGCCGCGCGAAAACTGGACAGCATATCTTTTACCGCGCGAAAAATCCAAAGAATTTTCCAACTCCATCATGTTTTCTTTTTCGATTCTTACAGTACGGCTATTCGCGTTTGCAACGTCGAGTGCCGTGGTAATTTCCGCAAATTTTATCTTGTCCTCCCACTCGCGATTGATTTCCGACTTATTTCCCAAATAGCGAAAACCGTTTTTTTCGCAAACTTTCTCAATCATCGGACTCGGCTTGAAAGTGATGATATTAGGCGTTTTGCCTTGCGTATTATTTTTTATATAATCAACGACCCCCGGGTCGGATAAAATCCTGCCCGAATTCTTAAGGTCTTTTTCCAAACAAAAAAACTTCGCCCCCGCTTTTCGGATAAGCTCGGCGTTCTCCGTTTTCTGGCAGCAGATGATATGGAAATCGGGCAATAATCCTTCCAACCCGATCGCCCTACCCGCCGCCGGAGTCACATAAAATATCGGCCCGGAATCTTCTAAAAATTTAATAATTTTGTTATCTAGCATATTCGCCTATAGTATTATCGAATTAGAAACCCAAGCCATCGTGTCATCCTGAGGTAATCCGAAGAATCCCGTTATGTCCCGCATAGTATCGGAATGCCATTCCCGCCTCCGCAATGACGTAGCGATAGATTCCATTTACCCCTAAAAACGGCGTAGCACGTCCCCTCTCCCATCGGGAGAGGGCCAGGGCAAGAGGGAACAATCGTACTTAGCCGATTCCGGATCCCCGCCTGCGCGAGGATGACAGATAATACAGACAGCCCTAAAGACAATCCATCCTCACGATATCATCCGCCTCATCCAGACTTTCCGCCCGGAATATATTCTCTTCATCTATTTCTTTTTTATCCTTGCGCGACTTCCCAGAAAATATACATACTGCCTCTTGGAAATTCTCAGTGCTATGTTTTTTAACGAATCCCGCGAAACTGGCACATCCTTCCAGAGAAGTCTTGATTTCTCTCTTGCCCAAAAATTCTTGCGCCGTCTCAACATCCGCCGCGCTCACGTAGATTCCACCGCCGCCGGTCTTCTTGATGATATCCAAAATTTCAGATTTGCGCTGTGTATTTTTTACCCCTAACTGCCCGGCTTTCACTTCCGTCTTTGCTTTTTCCACACTACATCGCGCGGCAATAGCCTCCGCATTCTCTTCAAACTCCTCAGCGATGGAGAATATTTCTCCACTCTGCACCGCATACATCTTTGGGATTCCTTCTATCTTGCCCTCGCGAAAATATCTCTCAAAACCGCGATACATCCCGATAAAAGAGCTCCCGGAAGTAACAAAAGTAAATACGGCATCGACATCCCCGACCTTGTCCGCAATCTCGAAAGCCATCGACTTGAACCCCTCAATCGAATCGTCGTCCATCGAAGGGCGCAGATTCGGCATCTTGTATTTTGCCGCTACATAATTGGCGAAACGGATGGCACGGCTGCTCTTGATGATTACCGGGTCATATTTCTGCATATCCGCAATCTTGGCTTTCTCCGTATCGGGAGAAATAAAAATGAAAGCCTTCATTCCGGCCTCTTTTGCGTAGGCCGCCGTCGCAATCCCCGCATTACCGGAAGTGGAAATCGTAACCGCCCGATATCCGCGCTGCTTACTCAGGGCAACTTGGTAAGCGAGGCTCCTACCTTTGAGCGAACCTGTCTCGTTCTTATCCTCCCTTTTGAGATACAGATGCCTCATCCCCAAAAGCCTGTTTATCTCCTCGTCCTCTTCCAACGGAGTCCCCCCGTCCCCCAGCACCAGCCGGTTTTCCTCGGAGATTTTCTCCGCATAAAAATCAGCATAATCCCAAATGCTTTTTTCTTTCTTTGTTATACTAATTTTATCCAAAAATTCAAGCATACCGATCGTATTCAAATATGGTTATATTTTACATTAAAAAGGGTAGGATGGGAAGGAAAATTTTAGATTAAGACAAAAAAATAAGGGAAGAAATATTAGTTTCTTCCATTAAACGGCTTGTGTGCCAATAGTTTTTAAATATAGTATTATTCGTTTTTTCTTTTTCTTGCGTGAATAACCACACTTCTGTCGGGCAAATCATAAATATACACTATCTCCAGATCTTCCCAAGCACTGACATAATCCATCCACTCCCCTTCATACTTTATATTATAACTGGCAAGCCCATTATAGATATGGTGTTTTAACCAATCTATCCAATAACGGAAGCCGCCTCTCTTACACACGTCGACAAAAACAATATCTCCGCCAGGGACTACTTTACTGACCGCCCAATCCATTAGAGAATGCTGATTTTCTCCATTCATAGATTGCGCGATATAGATAAGAGTAAGGATATCTATGCTTGAGTCCTTGATGCCTAATTTGAGATAATTACCCTTTTGCGGAGTAATAATTCCGGCAGCAAGGACACCGTCAGAAAGACCGTGCTTCTTATCTATGCCGATAAAGTGCGCGTCGGAATAAACCGCGCTGATACTCTTTGCGATACCAAGGAAAATATGCCCCTGGGCTGTCCCTATATCAGTGACATTCCTTATTTTTCTGCCCTCGCTCAAAATACCACTGATTATAGGACCGATTACCGTCATATGATGGTCCGCTCTACCAAAATACCACTTTTCCTGCCAATTCTTTATGAATTTTGGGATAATATTATCATCCTCCCGATTTTTTTATTTGTAGTATTATATCACAAACATTTTTTTTGTCAATTTTCGAGAGACTTAAATTCCCAAGCATAATAAAATTGACTTTTTTCCTGATTTTGCCTAATATAAATCAAATCATCATAAAAATAAGGAGGGGATAAAATTAAACTACCACCGACCTTGTCGGTGGAATTCTGGGCTAACGGACTTTGTCCTTTCCGCCAGTACGCTTATCCGACTATTTATTTATATCTTTGCTGTCTGGTCCTATCTGTAAAAAGATACAAAATGCAACATTATCGCTTGCATCTTGAAATATATCTATCTGTGCCATTATTTTAAAATACAAACTGACTTCGTCCGCAATCGGAAACCGTGGACGACCGACTTCGTCGGTGGTTTTCTTAAAGCAATAAAAAAAGAATTTATAGAAAAAACATTGGTTTTTCTGATACTGGCCGTATTGTTAGCCATAGTTTTGGTTGTTCAGGCAAAATTAATCACACCTCTGAATATAGTAGGTGCATTGTTGCTTACCTTTATCATTGCCTCGGTAATATCCCTATTACTTGTCTATCTAAGTGGATTTCGCCGACCTGCAGCCCAAAATGGCATATTAATATGGGCTACTACTATAACTTTATTTGCAATGTTGACGGTGGATTGTATCTACGTATTAAAAGGGATGCCTGCTACATTAATAGCAGCTCCGATTATCAGTATGATTACAATCTGGGCAAATAGCTTGTATCTGAATTGGTTATGGAACATATACAAGCCGTGGTGGTGGGATTTGAAAAAAATAGAATGAACAAATAAATAAACCATCCGTTATTTTCTTTATAGAGAATAACGGATATTATTATGCCAAAAAACACACCCCGCAATGAGGTGTGTTTTTATCCTTATCCGAAAGATTATCTTTTTGAATTCTTTTCTGCGAGTTCTGCTGCCAAGTTCTTCGGGAGTTCTTGATATTTCTCAAATTCCATCGAGTAGGCGGCGCGTCCCTGGCTCATAGAACGGACCTGGGTCGAGTAGCCGAACATAGAGTTGAGCGGTACGTGAGCGGTGATGACCTTGATGCCATCGCTGCGATCGCTCATATTCTCGATCTGTCCACGCTTTGAGCTCAAATCTCCGACGATGTCACCCATGAATTGCTCGGGGGTAGTGACCTCGACTTTCATAATCGGTTCCAAGACTACCGGGTCGGCACGCTTGAAAGCTTCTTGAAATGCCAGAGAACCCGCAATCTTGAAAGCGGCTTCAGAAGAGTCGACTTCGTGGTAAGATCCGTCGTAAACGGTAGCCTTGATGTCGATGACCGGGTAGCCCGCAATCACACCGCGTGCCATCGCTTCTTCGATTCCTTTCGAAATCGGTTTGATATATTCCTGTGGAATGGCGCCACCTTTGATTTCATTCACGAATTCAAAACCGGTTCCTCTTTCGAGCGGTTCCAGACGGATCCAACAATGTCCATACTGACCACGTCCACCTGACTGACGGACGTATTTTCCTTCCGCCTGAGCGTCAGTCTTGATGGCCTCACGATATGCCACTTTCGGTTTTCCGACATTGGCCTCCACTTTCATTTCACGCATAAGTCTGTCTACCAAAACTTCCAAGTGCAATTCCCCCATTCCTTTGATAATTGTCTGTCCGGTCTCTTCGTCAGTTTCTACTTTAAAAGTAGGATCTTCATCGGCAAGTTTCTTGAGACCCATTCCCATCTTTTCCTGATCGGCCTTGGTCTTCGGCTCGATGGCCACAGACATAACCGGTTCCGGGAAAGTCATCTGTTCCAAGATGACTGGATATTTTTCATCGCAAAGAGTGTTCCCGGTAGTCGTGCTTTTGAGTCCGACAGTTGCCGCGATACCTCCGGCATAGACTTCGGTGATTTCCTCGCGATGATTGGCGTGCATCCGCAAGATACGGCTGATTCTTTCTTTTTCACCTGTATTGGTGTTCAGAACGTAAGTTCCTGCTTTAAGAACTCCAGAATAAACACGAAAGAATGTCAGCTGTCCCATAAAAGGATCGGTTGCGACCTTGAAGGCCAAGATGGCAAGCGGCTCGTTGTCGTCAGATTTTCTTTCGACTTCCTGATCGGTGTTCGGGTCGATGCCCGTGATAGCAGGAACATCGATCGGAGACGGAAGATAAGCAATTACTCCGTCCAAAATCGGCTGAACACCTTTATTCTTCAGAGCAGTCCCACAATAGACCGGGAAAAGCTGAGTGGCGATAGTCGCCTTGCGAAGACCGCGGACAACATCCTCTTCAGTAATCTCTTCACTCGCCAAATATTTCTCCATCAAATCATCGTTGTATTCAGCGACTCTCTCCACCAATAAAGATCTCCATGTCTCAACCTTCTCTTTCATATCTTCCGGCACTTCACCCTCAACTACGACCTCTCTGCTCTGTCCTTCAAAACGGTATGACTTGCGACGAATCAGGTCAATGACTCCTTCAAAATTCTCTTCGGCTCCTATCGGCAGCTGTATTGCTACGGCGTTCTTATTGAGTCTGTCCAGAATAGAATCGAAGCTGCGATAGAAATCAGCCCCCATACGATCCATCTTGTTGATGAAACACATTCTCGGCACATTATATTTATCCGCCTGTCTCCATACGGTCTCGCTCTGTGATTCCACACCGGCAACACCATCGAATACCACGACTCCACCATCGAGCACGCGCAAACTTCTTTCTACTTCCACGGTAAAATCCACGTGACCGGGAGTATCGATCAAGTTGAATTGGTGGTCCTTCCAGATACAAGTGGTAGCAGCAGAGGTAATAGTGATTCCACGTTCTTTCTCCTGTTCCATCCAGTCCATAGTCGCTTCTCCGTTGTGCACCTCACCGATCTTGTGACTCACTCCGGTAAAAAACAGAATTCTCTCTGAGGTGGTAGTCTTTCCTGCATCAATGTGAGCGATGATTCCGAAGTTCCGCACCTTGTCGATTGGGTATTGTCTTGCCATATGTTTCCTTAACTTAAATTAAACTTTTTTAAAAAATGTTTTAGATAGACATAAACCACCAGCTTTCAAAGCTGGCTGATTTAGCTCTTACTTTTTACCTGCGTATTATATTATAATATGTCTGGGGTGTCAATTTTCTTTTATAGCTAGCCATTATTTTAGAAAATAAAAAATAACCGTGAAGTTATTTCCTATGTGGTCGCTGGTGGACTCGAACCACCGACCTTACGAATGTGAATCGTATGCTCTAACCAACTGAGCCAAGCGACCTTAAACACGATTTATGATAACCCCATTTTGTGAAAATGACAAGATACGCCAAAAACAATTCTTTTGAATACATAAGGGCTGTTCTTACTGGACTTCGATAGGAAAGCGATTCGGAAAAAAGGACTGTCCTTACAGAATCAAAAGGACAGTCCTTCCTGCGTACTCAAGTGAATGAAATAATCCTTACCGAACCTCAATCATCAAAAGCATCTTCTTTAGAAATATTTCCCGCCATCGTCACAAATTCTTCAAAAGTTTCCCCCTTCATTCCATATTCTTCAATCAGACCACGGTCGCAGAGGCCGTCCGAATCTTTTATGATTCCTGTCTTTGCATATTCCATATGGCTGCTCCATTTGTATTCCTTGGGAAAATTGCATATGCCTGCCTTCACAGGATTCAAATGTACATATGCGATTAGATTTCTCATATAGTCATCATTCTCTATAATTTTCTGCTTAAATCTGTCTTGAAAAAGATGACCGACCGTCTTATATTTCTTATTGAACACTGCCGCATAACTGGTATGGACCGAGGATATGAATTTTGCCGGCGGATATTCTTTATCTTGTCTCACGATAAGATGAATATGGTTCGGCATCAAGCAATATGAAATTATGGCAAAACTGTATTTTTTGCTTGCTTCGGTCATCTTCCGCAAGTAGAATTCATAATCTTTTTCATCTAGGAATATATCTTTTTTCTGATTACCGCGATTGTAGAGATGGTAATATGCGCCTTGAGCCGATTGTTTGTATTTTAGATTATTCATAAGTAAAAGCTTAAAGTAAGGACAGTCCTTTTGAATGCGTAAGGACTGTCCTTTTCCCGTTCTACCCCGAACCAAACCCTCTATTCCAGCACCGCCTTGATCCTTCTTACTCCCGCCGAAGATGATTCTTCTTTCTTGATTCGGAAATGTCCCAACTCCGAAGTATTTTCCACGTGCGGACCGCCGCAGATTTCTTTTGAGAAAATTCCTTTTTCCTCATCACCCATCACATAGACCTTCACCTTCTCGCCATATTTCGACTCGAAAACTCCCATCGCTCCTAAACGCTTGGCATCCTCCAGATTCATCTCTTCGCAAGTGATCGGCAGAGCCTTGCGAATCTGTTCGTTGACGATCGCTTCCACCTTTTTCCTTTCCCCTTCGGTCATTTTGTCCGGATGCGAGAAGTCGAAACGCAATCTCTCGGCTGTGATATTGCTGCCTTTCTGAAATACATGATCACCTAATACCAACCGTAATGCCTGCAAAAGCAGATGCGCCGCAGTATGGAGGCGGGTCGTTTCTATACTGCTATCGGCAAGTCCACCCTTAAACATTCCTGCAGAAGCTGTTCGGGATAGTTCTTGATGTCTCTTCATCGCCTCTCGCGCCTCTTGCATAGTTTGTTCATCAAATGCTACCCCCCAATCTTTCATAATTTCCTGAGTTAATTCTATAGGAAAGCCGTAAGTTTCATAAAAACGAAAAACTACAGCACCGTCGATGCGCAATATATTACCAGATATTTCCATTCCCTTTGGTAGATTTTCCGGATCTATGCCTCCTATGGGATAAAGTTTTTTTAATTCTCTTATTCCATTTTCCAAAGTCTTTCCAAATTTCTCATCTTCTTTTTCAAGTTCCTCAACAATCTTATTCTTGTTCTGCAAAAGCTCCGGATATTCTTCTCCATAAATTCCCATGATTACATCCACCAGAGTCGGCAAGAATTTTTCAGGCATTAACAAAGTTCGCGCGCTGCGAATAGCGCGGCGGATAAGTCTGCGCAAGATGTATCCACGCTCCAAATTTGAAGGAACAACTCCGTCGCTAATCATAAAAACCGAAGTACGAATATGATCCGCAACGATACGAGCAGATTTTTCATCTTTATTTCCAGACAATTCTTTTACTTTATCAACAATCGGCTTCAAAACGTCACTCTCGTAAATATTATCGAACCCGTTCAGCATCGCAAGCGTCCGCTCCAGCCCCATCCCCGTATCTACATTCTGCTGAGAAAGCGGCTCGAACTTCCCTTCCGCATCTTTGTTGTATTGCATAAAAACATTGTTCCAGATTTCCACATATCTGCCACAGTGGCATCCTGGCTTGCAATCACCTCCATTCGGACAAGTGTCATAATTGGTAGATTTTCCAAGGTCGATAAAGATTTCCGTATCCGGACCGCACGGACCGGTTATTCCCGCCGGACCCCACCAGTTGTCGTCTTTGGGGAGCGGGAAGATTTTCGCCTCTTCGTTATTCTTTCCATCCCAAACTTGCGCATCAATTCCCAGCGACGCGAAACATTCCTGCCAAATCTTGATCGACTCCTCATCCTTCGGCGCGTCTTCATCTCCCTCGAAAACCGTGACCTTCAAACGCTTCGGATCGATTCCCAAATATTTCGAGTCCGTCAAAAACTCAAAACTCCAACGAATAGATTCTTCTTTGAAATAATCTCCGAGAGACCAGTTGCCAAGCATCTCAAAAAAAGTGTTATGCGTGCTGTCGCCCACATCCTCGATATCCCCGGTCCGCACGCACTTCTGCACACTGGTCAATCGCGCCCCCTCCGGGTGCTTCTCTCCCAAAAGATACGGCACCAGCGGATGCATCCCCGCCGTCGTAAAAAGCACCGTCGGATCATTCTCCGGCACCACCGAAGCCGACGGAATCCGCTTGTGTCCTTTGGATATGAAAAAATTGATATACTTCTCTCGTAGTTCTTTTGAATTCATTGTGATTTTTTATCTGATAAAATGCTCGGATAGGCTGTTTTCAGTATAATTTAAAAGAGATAAAAAATAAAGCCCCTAGTCCAGAGAGCTTAATTTTTCATGGAGTAGCGGGGTTTCAACCCGCGCGGTTATCCCAAGCAAAAAATGCGCCGTAATTTTCGTTTTACCCGCATGGGATAGCCGCGCAGACTATAAAGTCTGCTACTCCATATATAATTGCAAAATCAATAACTACATATTAAAAATTTTCTATTTTCTGATTTATAATAGCGATATGATTTTCTTTCAAAAGGGGAAACAAATCGATTATCTTTTTATAGTCATTTTCTCTTATCTTATTAAGCGAAGATTCGCAGTACGGATCGAATTTCCCAGGATGGACCACTACTTCCGCCAGCTCCCCATCTCTCAGTTTATCCAACAGATAGTTCTTAATCCCGTCCACACTTTCTTCCAACAAAAATATAGTATGATGGCTAGTCTTAATATTATTCCCGCGACTCGGAGTATAATCGGCAAAAACGTTACGGATATAAATATTGTTTTTTAAAGCGAAATCAACCATCGCCTCCGATTCTTCTTTAGAATGAATATCTTTATGTTTATCAATATGGGTCGACTTAAATCCAAAATATCTTACGAAGGAATCACTTTGGATTTCTATGTTTTCTTTTACATTCGAGACATCCTTTTTGTCTGATTCAAAATGAAGACCGACTGAAATATTCTTCCGTTTCATTATCTCTTTCAGTCTTTCAATCTGATCAAGTTGACCGTCCAATCCTCTCGTGACCAAAACGGACGTTGATCTTACGAGTTCTTTCTCCAATAATTCCAATATCACTTCATTGAATATCTTGCTCATCCCGAAATCGTCGGCATTTATTATTACTTTTTTCATAAAGTTATTGAAATATTTCTTAACTTTTTTCTGTCATTCTGAGCGGAGCAAAGCGGAGTCGAAGAATCCCTTCGTTACAACAAAACCAGATTAATAAAGCTCCGCTGTAATGAAGAGATCCCTCGACAAGCTCGGAATGACAGACCGAACAGTTTTATCGCAACAACCTTTACCGGGCCGTTTCTTCCAAAAGATTATCGTAGATATTTCTTCAAAAATTCAACCAGCTCAATATCAAACTTATAACCCCTACCTTCTATCTCATCATCTGTCATCTCGGAATAATATTTACCACAAACCGGATCGATTGTTATGACGTCCAGAGGATTTATTTTGTACGGATTTATGCTGTCTCTTTTTGAGGCTAATATGGATATATCCTCTTCTATCCCATTGGAGTTATTATTTCAATCGGCAAATCTTTGACCTTTTTTCATGTTATAAACCTTCCCATCATTGGAAGTCGCATATAATGATTCTGCTTTCCTTGCGTTTATTTTAATTGGTCCTCCATTTAGAACAATTCTATTTTTTTATTTTCTAAATCCTCTCCATGATAATTTCACCGATTAAGACACACTTTTTCTACCTCATCCATCCTATGACATGGATCAACCCGTTTGATTCTATCGGCACGCCTTTATAGTTTGTACCATCTATGTCTGCCACAAAAAGAGTTCCGGGTTTATTAAGATCTTCGCCGGAATGCATTTCGTAAAACATTTTACTACCATCAAGAGAAATAACTACTTGCGTACCCCTGACTATCTCTTTCACGATTTTTCCCGTATCAACATTCATTAAGACCATACGATTTCCGTCTCCGCTATTGACTACGGCCACAAAATTATCGTCAGTCAGAACCTTATGTCGCGGTATGATTACGATATTTTCAGCGGCCTTTATCGGATTTTCACCGTTGGCATCTAGCAAAAATGATCCATTGCCATTACACTTAAATCCGATATCATCTATAAAAATTCTTTTATTGGATACCCAGTCCCAACTGTTATCAGATGCCTCCCCTGTATTACCTTTATTCACGCATTTCGAATCTGAAAAATTATTGACCTGCTTGAGATTGTTGTAATTGATGTTTGCCGTGAACAAATCATGACTATCAGTTGCGAAAAGAATATTGTCACCATTGGAAGATTTTTTCACAGAAGAAAGAATGACGTTCAAATCGCCGACTTTCTTGATATTTTCTGTTTCTCCCGATCGGTCGAGAGGATCATACGGGGTAACTTTCTCACTTTTGTAACCCAAATCAATGCTTAGTTTCAAATCCTTACCGTTTTCCCTGTCCTTTGCGTCGAAGCTTAAAACATTGCCTTCCATAGTTCCATGATTGACCGATGCGAAATCACAAGGAATGACATAATCTTTTCCTTTGTCAGTAAACAATTTTTCCGTCTTATCAATGTCGATATTATACACATAAACATCCGTATAACCATCACTACAAGTGGAATAAACAGCCCGATACAATCCCGGTTGAACAGAACTTTGGTTCGTCGCCGGCGTTAGTGATGTCTGTGACTGATAAGCGGCGGGTTTTTGTACTTGTTCGTCTTTTTGCAATAAATAGCATACTCCGATCGACAAGACTGCCAATGTCACAACTTTCAAGACCGACACGACGATTTTGTTTACCTTAATCATAGTAGAATATTAGAAATAATTTCTTACAAGATAACACGAATATTTGAGCGGCTGAGCGGATTATTTTTTCCCATCTTCAAAACCCCCTCCGCGATAACCTCTGCCGGCCTTTTGCCGCTAAGCGAGTCGTTATACCTCTCCAGATTTTCCGTAATCTCATCTTTCCTGTTTTGCACCTCCTTCAACTTTTTCAAAAGTTTCCCCTCATCCAGATCTTTTTCTTCCGATAGCAAAATCATATTCTGCTCGGCGAAATATTCGGCGTTGTGATATTGATGGTTATTGGCCGCGGACGGCAGCGGGATGATAAGACTGGGTTTATCGAGTGCGATGATTTCTGAGAGCGAATTGGCACCGGCACGAGAAATTATGAAATCCGAGAGCGCGAAGGCGTCTTTCATCTCGTCCTTGAGGTACGGATAGACTTTGTAACGCTTTTTATTCGCCAGTTCCAACCCGTCCATCTTTTTCTCGATCTCTTCAACATTCTTCGTTCCGCAAATATGGATCACCTGGAAATCTGCGAGCAATTTCGGCAACGAATCAAATAATGCCTCGTTGATTTTCTGCGCGCCCTGACTACCACCGAAGACGAGGATGATGGGCAGGTCTTCACGCAATCCGAAGAATCTCTGCGCACGATTCTTGTCGCCCTCCAAAATATCTTCACGAATCGGGTTGCCGGAAACGATAATCTTCTTGTCCGGGAAATATTTCCGACTCTCAGGAAAAGAGATAAAAATCTTTTTTGCAAAATGTCCGATCAATTTGTTAGCCAACCCCGGTACCGTATCGGACTCGTGAGTCAGGATCGGGATTCTCGTATAAGAAGCGGCAAAAACCGCCGGCACACTGGCAAATCCGCCCTTGCTGAAAATCACATCCGGCTTGAACTTCAGGATATAAAAGAAGGCCTGATCGATGCCCATCAGCACCTTGAAAATATCCGAAAAATTTTGAAGCGAAAAATAACGACGAAATTTTCCCGCGGTAATGATTTTCACCTCGATGCCTGCCTCGCGCAGAGTGTCATTAAAATCGCTCTTGGGACCCACGAATAAAAACTCGGCTTGTGCATCCCGCTTCTTTATTTCCGCAATTACCGACAGCAGTGGAATCAGATGCCCACCCGTCCCTCCACCTGTGAGAAGTATTTTCATTTTGTTTATCAGTTAAGGTTACGATTTTTCTAATTACTCAGCCGTACTATTCGCAGCGACCCTTTTTTTATTTATCATTTCGAAATGGGGTACTCCGATTGAGAAATCTGGGAAAAATACTACGCGTATAAAAAGTTATTTTTATAAAAATAATATCCTTCAAGGCCGATACGTTTCCCATATTTCTCAGACGAGTATGCCTTTCGGAATGACAAAATAGAATTTCGCGTAAATAATAGAGCATATAGCCAAAACAATACCGCACATTTTTATCCATTAATCAATTTCCATATCGCCGCACCTGTTTTCTTCGGATCATTGTTCACAGAGCCCGCCAAGAGATAATCAACTCCTACGAATTTCGGCTCCTCCGGATCGCCATCGAAAACGACTGGGGCCAAAATACTTTCGTCTTCTTCTTGCGCCTTCCTTGCAGATTCCTCGTCCGGAATATATTTATTATACAAGACATAATCCAATTTTGTGCCGATATATTTTTCCACCTCCCTGACGAAATCCGACACACCGAAACCATTCGTTTCTCCGTGCTTGTTCATTACATTCGTAACGAGAATCTTCTTCGCCGAAGAATCGGCAATCGCCTTTTTCATCCCGCGCGGGAGAAAACAAGGTAACAGCGAAGAGTAGAGGTCGCCCGGACCGAAAACGAGCGCGTCTGCCTTTGCGATTGCCAGTTGCGCAGGCTTATATACTTTGGCCTGGGGCTTCAGGAGCAGCTTCTTGATTTTTAAATCCGCATCGTGCATTTTAGGCACATCAATCTCACTTTCCCCTTTTATTACTTGTCCATTTTCCAATTCCGCACAGAGTGTGATATTTCCCAAAGTTGCCGGCAACGCCTGGTATTTTTTACCGACCTCCAGAAATATGCAGCACTCTTTCAACACCTCGTCATAAGACTTCAGACTCTGACAAAGCCCTGCGATAAAAACATTGCCGAAGTTGTGCCCCTTGTGCCCGCCCTCGAATTCTTCCGAACCGAAACGCATCCCCCAGAGATTTTTCTTCCACGCGGGAGCATCACTAAAAGCCAATATGTGTCTGCGAATATCTCCCGGCGCAGGCACACCCAGTTCGCGGCGCAACGCTCCAGTCGAACCACCGTCATCCGTCATAGAAGTTATCGAGGTTATCTCCGCAGGGTATTCTCTGAACGGCGTCAGCACCGCCTTCGGGACTACGCTACCTCCCCCAAAACAAACGATTTTTTTTAGTTTCATTTTTTGTAAAAAGTTATGTAATTTCTGAACGCTCTCCATTGGTTCAATCGTCTTGATTGAACTTTTCTTTTTGATCTTAGAACATAAAAGATACCCTGCCGCACTATATGTTATTTGCCATCCCAAAAGGCGCACTCGACCGAGAAATCTGGAAAAGGTATAATCTGCATATGTAATTAAATTATAGACAAAACAATACTAGCCATATTCCTCAGATTTTTCACAAACACTTTAATACTACGAATAGGGAGTTTACCGCATAACAGCGGGATTGCCGTGTCGTCGCAGTGCTTTTTCCTCGCAATGACACGCCCGGATAATTTCCTTGTCAATTCGCTCTTATTATTATACCATTAAACCGTAAACCGTAAAAACAACAGATGGAAAAGTTCATTATAAACGGAGGAAAACCGCTTGAAGGAGAAATCGAAGTCATGGGTTCAAAGAATGCCACAACCCCTATTCTTTCTGCATGCCTGCTCACCAAAGAAGAATGTATCATCGACAATGTTCCCCGCATTACCGATGTGATGAATATGATAAAAATATTACAGAGCATGGGAGTGGAAGTGGAACGCATCGGCGAAAGGACTATCCGCGTGAAAGCCGGCGATAATGTCGACCCCGAGAAGATGGATTTCGCGCTTGTCGGACATATGCGCTCTTCCATCCTGCTTTTAGGAAGTCTTCTGTCCAGATTCCACAAATTCAAAATCAAACAACCCGGAGGCTGTATCATCGGTGCCAGACCTATCGGCACTCATTTCGATGCGCTGGAAGCACTCGGTGCCACCATTAATCAAGATGATACTTATTATTATTTTGATGCTGACCGACTCATCGGCAAAAGGATTGTACTCAAGGAATTCTCTGTAACCGCGACCGAAAATCTGATGATGGCCGCCACACTCGCCGAAGGCACCACTACTATCCGCACGGCTGCCATCGAGCCGCACGTCCAAGATCTCGGCAGGTTCCTGCGCAAGATGGGAGCCAATATAAAAGGTGGCGGATTCCACACCATAGAAATCCAGGGGGTCGATAAACTCCACGGAGCGAACCACTCCATCCAGCCGGATCCGATCGAGGCTGGAACTTTCGCTATC
Organism: Minisyncoccota bacterium; assembly: GCA_028690055.1. Taxonomy (GTDB): domain Bacteria; phylum Patescibacteriota; class Minisyncoccia; order JAHIHE01; family JAGLIN01; genus STD2-77. The sequence goes on from JAQVBZ010000014.1 coordinate 28,019, forward strand.
GCCGCCGGAGCAACCAAAGGCGATGTACTTATAAAAAATATCGTGCCGAATGACCTCGACCTGGTTTTGGAAAAGCTCAAAGAAGCCGGAGTACTTTTTGATATCGAAGATGGAAAGAATCTTCACGTCAAACCGACATCCAAACTCGGAACTCTTTGCAAAATAGAGGCCCGTACCTACCCGGGATTGCCGACCGATCTGCAAGCGCCTTTTGCGGTACTCGCTACTCAGACCGAAGGCAATACCCTCGTCCATGACACGCTCTATGAAGGTCGGATGAATTATATCAACGAACTCACCAAGATGGGCGCCAATGCCGTCATCTGCGACCCACATCGCGCCATCATCACCGGCCCAACACCACTTTATGGCAAGGATATCAACAGCTTCGACCTGCGCGCCGGAGCAACGATGATTATCGCCGCATTGCTTGCTCAAGGGCAGAGTACTCTCTCGGGCATCGAACAGGTGGATCGAGGGTATGAAGCGATCGAGGAGAGACTACAAAAATTGGGGGCGGACATCAGAAGAGAGAAAATTTAGACTCAACTTCTCAAGAAAAAACAGAAATTTAGAATTCTGTTTTTTAATATTTATGATTTGTTCATTTCCGCCCTCCTGTCTCTTGCTTCCTGCAAATTTCTTTTTCTGTTCTTAATCCCATTTTCCAAAACCGAATCTATCTGCGACAAAGAAAATTCATAACCCCTGAGCCAAAACTCTTCTTCGAGTCCTGCCTTGGACAAAAAAATGTGCATCTTCTTTATGTATTCGGTTACATCTGTTTCTTTGCATAGTCTTATTGCCATCTCAAAATTATTAAAAGCCTCAGCTTCATATCCGTCCATGCGCAGAGCTTTTAATTCTTCTTCGATTTCCACTTTCTTAGCAGAAGGAAAGCTAATGCGACATAAATGTATTTCCGCATGACGGACAATGTTTTCCACGTCGCACTCGAAACTCCGACTCCGGATAAAACCCAACAAAAGCTTTAGTATTTGGACAGAAGTTTCCGGCTTCGAACCCTCGGTCTGGCTTACTTTGCTTGCAATTTTCTCCACAATATCACCTTTTTGTTTTTGTGCTATCTCTTTGTTACCACAATAAGAACGAAAAGTCAAAGGAATAGTCTTAAATTCTGTTCTGAAGCGCAATTCCCCAACCATAAAATCCTAAAAAAGATTGCAATAACCAGGCAGGACGTCAGGCTGAAAAATATATAAGAAATAACGTGCTAATGATATTTTACATAAAATAAAAAGGTATGAAGATTAAGTGAATCAATCTTCATACCGAACCGCATACCCTTTAAGGATAACGGATATTTACCGTATTCAAGCTCTTGTAACTAACTCTCACTGTATAGCAATAGTTAGTTCTGCTTATGATTTGAGCTTGCGTTATGCCCAAACCATATTGTTTGCTGAAAGAGAGAATACGGCTATTTATCAAATTCCTGGACGCTTGTAGGTTATATGTATTGTATGCCGTCTGACCGTTGCTGAAATGAACGGTACAGATATTAGTCCCCTTGACGTTACTTATAGTATAAGTACTATAAGTAACCTTATTTACTGGAACAGCCATGGCTGTTGGAACGAAGGCAATGGACAATACACACACAAGCATCAAAAGAGACGCAACTTTGAATCCTTTTTTTAAATTTTCCATTTTTTCAAATCCTGTTTTTCTGTGTTTCTGTTTTTCTTCCTGTCGCAAGATTTGCCTACTCTGTGAGCAAATCTTCTAACTGCTTGGACAGGCTAACACAGAAACAAGCTCAAGTCAAGACTCAACAAGCTTCTCTATTTTATTTTTATTTCTATTTGCTGTCACTATCCATCTTCTTGATTTTGGATTTTCATAAAAGAACCTCTATATTTGCATTGTCATAAAACGCCGCAAAAAAGACGATGGATTGTATCATCGTCTTAATCTCCCCGCACAATGATCTTCTTATTCTACTGTAACGCTCTTCGCCAGATTCCTCGGTTTGTCTACATCCAAACCTTTTTCGATTCCCACATATGCCGCAAAAAGATAAAGCGGGATGCAGGCGAGAATAGGAGTGAGCATTTCCAGTGTCTTGGGAATATGGATCGTATCGGAAACTATGTCACTGAGCTCTTCATTACCCTTAGTGGTGATGGCGATAATTTTTCCATTGCGCGCTTTCACCTCCTCCATATTGCTGCGCATCTTGTCATAAACGCTGTCCTTAGGAGCGATGAATACGCAGGGGAAATTTTCATCGATCATCGCAATCGGGCCGTGCTTCATCTCACCGCCGGCATAACCCTCGGCGTGGATGTAAGAAATTTCCTTGATTTTGAGCGCACCTTCGTAGGCAATCGGACAATTATCTTTTCTCCCCAGATACAAGAAATTTTCATATCCCGCATATTTTTTCGCCAGATCCCTTATGTTGTCGTTCTCTTTCAAAACTTCATCCACCAGATCGGGTAGCTTGGAAATCTCTGCCAAAATGCGCTTGCCAGTAACGACCGACATATCGCGCATCCTTCCCAAGTAAACCGTAACGAGTGCGAAGACCACCATCTGCGATATGAACGCTTTGGTCGAAGCCACTGCGATTTCCGGTCCAGCGTGATTATAGACTCCCGCATCTGTCGAACGCGCTATAGTGCTGCCTACTACATTGACGATACCGAGCGTAAGTGCGCCTTTTCTTTTTGCCTCCAAAAGTGACGCTAGAGAATCCGCCGTTTCGCCTGACTGACTCACCACAAGAACCGCCGTATTCTCATCGAGAATAGGTTTGCGATACCGGAACTCGCTTCCCAGCTCGACTTCCACAGGGATTCCAGCATATTCCTCCAACATATACTCACCCACCATTCCCGCATAGCTGGCACTTCCGCAAGCAATGATGATAATTCTCTCGATGTTGCGTAGCCGGTTCTGGTCCAATACTTCCAGCCCGCCGAGCTTCGCCAAGCCTTCTTCGAGAATCATCCTGCCGCGAGTGGAATTGCGGATCACCTCCGGACACTCGAAAATCTCCTTCAAAAGGAAATAATCAAAACCGTTTTTTTGTATATCACTCAGATCCATCTCGATCGTGTCCGGCTTCTTCTCGATTTCGGAACTGTCTTCGATAGAAAGAATCCTGTAATCATCTTTAGTAATAACACCCATCTCACCATCGTCCATATAAATTACTTTGTCGGTATAACCGACCAAGGCCGAAGAATCACTGGCAATAAAAGTTTCACCTTCAGCAAATCCCAAAACCATCGGACTGCTTTTCTTGGCCACCACGATCTTATCCGGATCTTCTTTGGCAATGATAACGAGAGCGTAAGCGCCCTCCACATGTTTAAGCGCATTCAAAACCGCCTCTTCCAGATTGTCGGTAAAATATTTCTCGATCAGGTGCGCCAAAACTTCCGTGTCTGTATTAGACCGGAAAATATGCCCTTCTTTTTCGAGCATCGATTTGAGAATCTTATAATTCTCGATGATACCATTGTGCACCAGATAAATATTACCCGCACAGTCAAAGTGCGGATGCGCATTTTTTTCCGAAGGGATTCCGTGTGTAGCCCACCTGGTATGAGCGATTCCCACGTTTTCCTTCCACTCCTCGTCCTTCAAGCTCTCATCAAGCTCTTTGATTTTACCTACTTTTTTCACACATCTAACTTCTTTTCCCTTTTCCAAAACGGCGATACCCGCCGAGTCATAACCGCGGTATTCCAGCCTTTTGAGGGCATTGATAAGATAGTCCTTGGCGACCCCGTCGCCTATATAGCCGGCAATTCCACACATAATTTTACAGTTAGATTTAACGACTTTATTATAGGTTAGATAAAAACAGAGGTCAATTTAAATATTCACCGCCTAGGCAAAATAAAAATAGGCAAAATATTAAAGGCCTATTTTAAATTTGTTCTCGTATTCTCTCCCACTCTTGTTCTATATCTTTTACTCCCATTTCCAGACATATCACTACTAGGTCTTGTTTTGAAAGAGCAATTTTATTTGCCCATTTTTCAAGAAGTTTATCTTTATCAGAATTCAAACTGATGTCGACAGGATCCTTTATTTTTGTTTTTTCAAAGGTTATTCTCAGGTATAATCCAAGGAAAAGATTAAGTCCTCTTTCTACTATCACTGAATAAAGGTCAATTTCTTACGCCCCTTTTCTTTCTTCACATACGGTCCTATTGACGATTTGCTGAGTTTTCGTGGCTATACCTTCTATCCTTTCAGCTAGTTCAGTTGGAATCCCTATTGTGCATTCTGGAATCGTTTATTCCTCCTTTAAGCATCTTTGTCATATGACTTAATATGATACTACATATGTTGTAATCGGTCAATAAGTGAAAATAGATGTTTTTTAACATGAATAAAACACCGAATGGACGCCGAATAAGTAAAAAAGAAGAGTTTTTACTCTTCTTTTTTATTCCAACCTTTGGCTATCAGTCCTTTCTCCGCCGCGCGCCTCTGCGCCGCCTGCTTGCTAGTGCCCTCGCCTTCGGCAATTTTTTCATTGCCTATATATGCCCCGATTATGAAATGCTTGTCGTGATCCGGACCCCATTCTTTCTCCACATGGTATGATGGGGTGACCCCGATCTGTTCCTGCGCCTCTTCTTGGAATCTACTCTTGGGGTCTTCATAGAGTTTTTCTGCCAAAATGTCGTCCATATGGATCAGTATCTTTTCCGTAATAAATTTCTTGGCCGGCTCATAGCCTTGATCAAGATAGATAGCTCCGATTACCGCCTCCACCGAGTTGGCCAGCAGATATTGCCTCGCCTTGCCGGTATCCTTCTCTTCCCCGCGGCTCATCATCAGGTGCTCTTCCAGCCCGACTTCACCCGCGACCGTCGCTAGCATTTTTCCGTTCACCAAAGCTGACCTAAAATTAGTTAGTTCACCTTCGGGGTTAGAAAAGTTGTTATACAAATACTCGGTTGATACCAGTTCCAAAACCGCGTCTCCCAAGAATTCCAACCTCTCATTGTGCTCAAGCTCAAAATCTCGATGCTCGTTAAGGTAAGAACGATGTACCATCGCCTGCCCCAGCAGCTTTTTGTCATTGGCGACGAAACCGATCTTTTCCTCCAATTTCGATATATCGTTTGTCATCTCTGTTAATTAATATTTAAAATAAATAAACGAGCTTACGGCTCGATTATTTTTTCCTCCTTGGCCTCTTGCTCAGCGCCATTTTCATCCCCTTCAATCTCCTTGTAGAGACTGCCCAAAACACCGTTTATGAATTTACCGGATGATTGCCCGCCGAACGTCTTGGCAAGCTCGATAGCCTCATTGATCGCTACTTTCGGCGGAACGTCTTCGCGCTTGCCGAATTTGAGCTCAAAGACTCCGATACGCAGAACATTCCTGTTGATAATGGTTACTTGCTCGATCGGCCATTCGGGAGCCAGCTTACCTATCACACAATCGATCTCTTGGATGTTATCAAAAATTCCAAAAACCAAATCTTCCGCAAAACTAACGTCATCCAGCCCTTGTGCGTACTCCTCCAAATCGGCCTTGAGAATATTGCTCAGTTTTTCTTTATCGAATTTTTTGGCTTCTTGCGAAGTAACCTCAATAAGTGAACTGTCAAAATCCCACTCAAAAAGACTCTGCATTGCAATCGACCTGCATAGATGTCTGTTGGACATACGGACTTAAATGATTTAATAATTAGCTATTTTTTCGTTTCCGGCTTAGTTGCCTTAATTGGTTTAATCTTCTTCTCTTTGGTTACAGGCTTAGCAGCTTTCTTAGGAACGACTTTCTTGACTGGGACTTTCTTCTCTACCTTCGTTTCTTTTCCATTGTAAAAACCACAGACAGGGCAAGCGTAGTGAGGTTTCTTGGCGCTTCCGCATTTCTCACAAGTCGCGACATTGGTCTGTGTCAAAGCGTGATGTGATCTTCTTGAATTCTTTCCCGAGCTGGGCTTGCGTTGCTTTGGATTTGGCATATTGTTTTTATATTCTTACTTAAATTACTTTTGCATTCAAAAACTTTATACGTTTCAGATACTGACTTATCTTAAATCATTTTTATAAATTTTGCAAGGTCTTCGCTACGACTAGAGACAAAAGACTTATAGACAACAATAAATGACCGGTTTCAGAAAAGAAACGTTTTCATATCCCGCATAGTAACGGGATTCTTCGGGATACCTCAGAATGACGATAATGAGTGTTAATTTCACGCCACCATGCTCTTGATTGGCTCAAAGGACCTCCTGTGTGCTTCGCAAGGACCTTTCTCCCTCAAAGCATCCATATGAAACTTGGTGCCATAGCCTTTGTGTATGCGGAACCCATATCCAGGATATTTCTCGTCCAATTCGACCAGTATGCGGTCTCGAGTGACTTTGGCCATAATCGACGCCGCGCTCACTGATATGATATGCTCGTCCGCCTTGGGAATCGCCAACTGATCGATAAGAAGTCCGAAAAGAGTGGCATTGCCATCGATAAGGACAAAATCCGGCCGCAGCTCCAATTTCGAAACCGCATCTTTCATCGCCAGCTTGGTCGCATTGAGAATATTTATTTCGTCAATGATTTTTTCCGACACTATCCCTACCGCCCAGCCTTGCGCCTCCCGAGAAATAAATTCGTACAGCTGCTCTCGCTTTTTCTCGGATACCTGTTTTGAGTCCCGTAATCCTAAGGCGAGTAGCTCACGCACGACCGCCGCATCGTTGGCAAAAGCTACCGCCCCCGCCACGACAGGTCCCGCAAGAGGACCTCGCCCCGCCTCATCGATACCGGCCACGATTCTATATCCTTTGCCAAAAAGCTCATCTTCTCTTTGAAAATCCGGAATTGTCATAAAACGTGAAAGTTAATTTATTATTATCATTATATATCCTAATAGACGTATAAGCCAATTAGATAAAATAAATAATGAGCAGGTTTTAAAGTTCTTCCAACTTAGACATAAAAAAGAACAGTCCTCTTGATACGCCGAGAACTGTCCTTGTGGAAATTTGGACAAAAAAATAAACGGATAGGAGGATATTTTCCTTTTCCGCTTTTTTGAATAACCGATTCCCTGTTTTGATCTCAGATGACTTCTGCCATGTCCGCCTCCATAGATTCGTTCTTTGCGTCATTACCATAAGTTTCGTTTTCTTTGTTTTCTTCCGATGAATTTTTCAAAAGTGATTGTTCATCGTCGGTATTCCAATCCTCGTCGCTCTCTTCCTTCCAACTATCGATCGGGCATGGAACCTCTACGGGTTCAGTAGAATTCTCTCTACCAAACTCCGGATCAAGAGCTTCCTCAGGCTGCTCATCCAAAGGAGTAGTCCTATAGTCCTTCAAAAAAAGGGCACAGCTATCCATCAGACCTTGTATTGAAACATCGCCTTGCGAATAATTTACAGTCGAAGCAACCGTAGCAGCCGATAATATCAAACCAAGTATTGCTATGAATAGGTATTCGCGGGGTATTTTTGCCAATTACAGAACCTCTCTGATTTTAACTTTCTTTATTTTTGTGTCTTAACTATACATTCTTTTGCTCAAAAGTCAAGACCGACAAGCTTAAACCTAAAAAACTACGTCAAGAAATATATGCGATACTTGCAAAAAAACAACTGTTTCTATTATTCCGTGACAAAGTAAGGCATCCTCTTGATTTTATCTGTCATTCTGAGGTACCCCGAAGAATCCCGTGAGAAAGCGAAAGAAAATTAATAACGGAATCCTTCAGAATATCACAGGGGCTGCCCAAGACTAAAACTGGGAGATTTTAAAAAGTAAGCCTTATTACAAAAGATAAGGCGTATGGCGGTAATAATTTTTAGTTTTTAATATACGCCCTTATAAAAAATCATCACTTAGAACGCTTGGATAAAAAAATAGAGGAAAGAAAATACAATTATTCTTTCCCGCTCTTTTTAAACAAGAAGTTCGTTACTTCTCAATTTTGGAGAGGTTGTCGCAACTCCCCTTCCGCGATTATTTCTCCATCTATATTTCGCACCTCCACGGTCCAATCACAGTCATTAAAGTTTGAAATACTCATCTTGGGACTGACGGGATGTTCAGGTCCTGCTTCAAAGAGATAGGTTTGACGGTAAAAGATTTTTTCCTCTCCTGCGCCTGTATAGATAACAGCATAGACTGGAGAAGTTTTTTTGGAAGTTCTTTTACCAGAAAATTTTTCGCTTGTCATATTGAAAGCGATAGAATTCTCCCCCGATCGGAAAACATCGGTTATTTCCAGATCTCCCTTGTGCAATGTAATTTTTCTTATCGGCAGTTTTTGAGAAAGAATTTCTTCATCGCCGACATAAATTTTTATGCGGCTAGCCTTTTTGTATAAAGCAACTTTCAAAAGATATTCATTCTCTTCAAACCTTATAGCGTCAAGTGTGATGCTATAAGGCCTCCCACGTCTCGAGAAGAATTTTATCGTTATTTTTTCCCCGGGCTCCCAAGTAGTAATATTTTTTCCTCCCGCATACGTATTGTTCCACGTCTGCCCGAGAAAGGCCAGTTTCACGGTAGTCATATAGCAGTGGCCGGTTTTTTTAACGCGCATATCTTTAATGCCGATATGAGGTCTTTCCATCTCCATGGTTGAAGCGTCTAAAAGCTCTTCCAACTCAGGAGTAAGATTAAACCCTGATTTGGCGTCTTCTGGTGCGACAGTTAAGTCTTTATCAGATATATAGTCCGGATCGTCTCCCGGAACACCGCTTCCTGCAGCTAGCAGGCTGAATGCAAGCAGCAACAATGCTACAACAGGAAATATAAACAAATTTTTTTTCATTTTCAATCACCTTTGTCTTTTTTGTTTTTTTATTTCGTTAACGAATTATACATCTTTCTTATGATTTGTCAATCTCGCAAAACATCTGATTCGCTTGCGTTCCCCGCAACTTATCTTTGGCTTAAATTTATTACACTTTCATTTATTTCACGCTGTCATTCCTGCTATTTGCTAATCAAATTCCAGAATGACAGGTATATAATTGATTTTTATCTTTTGATCTGACTAAAATAAAAATAGGCCCGTCTAACGACAAGCCTTATTACTCTTTTTGCACTTCCACTTCCGGACTTTTAATAACAACGTTCGAATGATTATGGCTGCCAATACGCCAGAAGCGGCAGCTTGTTTATTACGCCTGTCCAAATATTCAAGAACTCGTTTAATCTGACTACCCTTTTTCCAAATCCAAGCCATTCAAACCCTTTCCTATTTTTTTCTTTTTTTGTTATCTTTTTGTGTTTCCGAAAGCTCATTATAAAGAGCACTCGCCATTCTGTCAATAATTCTCACTTCTCCCACCCCATTTTAAATTGCCATTTCCTCGGTAAAATAATATAATTAAGCAAGGTAATCTTAAGCGATATAAACTCATAACTAAAAAATATGTCAGAGGAAAAAACCGGACAAAGCAACTATTCTTCCCTTTGGACGACCGTAACGAAAGAACTGGAAAAAGGAGATATGTCTGCCAATAAAGTCGCCGTCTTGGAATCGAAAAAGATTTTCCAGAAAGCCTTGGATGATAAAAATCTACCAGGCAAAAACACCGATGACAAAATAAAAAACTATGCGAATCTTTTTTCCAACTCCGACAAGTTGAAATATGCGCGAGCGATGTGTAAGAAGATAGTTACGAACATCGGCTTCGATATCAGTACCGAGGATACTCGTGAGATCATCAAGGGCTATCGGGAAGGAATTGTGGATTTGGAAAAAACCGATTTCAAAAGCTGGTCGATCAAAGACAAGATTAGTTTATTCCTAAAAAGAAACTTCTACAGTTTTCCAAAAAAGAGCAAGCAGCTTATTGCCATCTTGCTCACTTTCTCAGTTCTGACTTTCGTCCTTAGCGAGACAGAAACCGGACGAGAGCTATCCCGGAATTTAGTCGAGATTAATAACTATTTTTTTTATAAAATTATTCCGATGATAGGCATTATCGTCGTATCGGGATTGATTATTCTCGGCGCGCTCTATGTCTACCAGAACAAGAAGAAATAACTTACCGATAATCTGAAGATCAATGAAATTTACCCACCTACATAATCATAGCCACTACAGCCTCCTGGACGGACTTGCGAAAATCGACGACCTCGTCAACCGCACCGCGGAGCTCGGAATGGACTCTCTATCACTCACCGACCACGGTGTGATGTTCGGCGCGCTCGAATTCTATCAGAAGGCAAAAGCCAAAGGGATCAAACCCATTATCGGCACGGAGGCATATGTAGCCTCCAAATCCCGCCTCGACAAAACACCGAGCATCGACAACAAAAGGAACCACCTCATCTTGCTCGCCAAAAACGAAGAGGGTTATAAAAATTTAGTAAAGCTGACCACCTTAGCCCATTTGGAAGGTTTCTATTATAAACCCCGGATGGACAAAGAAATTTTACGCCAATACTCCAAAGGTATTATCGCCTCTTCCGCCTGCATCGCCGGCGAAGTCTCACAGGCGATTCTACAAAACGATATGAAAAAGGCGGAAAAAGTCATATATGAGTTCCAAGAAATATTTGGCAAAGAAAACTATTACCTGGAGCTTCAAGACCATCCGAAGCTAGAAGGGCAGACCAAGGTTAATAACGCGCTGATCGAACTTTCAAAAATAACGGGAGCACCGCTGATTGCCGCCAACGATATCCATTACGTCAATGAGGAAGATGCCAAGGTTCAAGACATTCTGCTCTGTATCCAGATGAACAAAACCGTGCAAGATACCGACAGAATGACCATGCTTGACGAGAACTACTCTATGAAAAGCCCCGAAGAAATGATTGAACATTTCAAGCATGTACCAGAAGCGATCGAGAACACGCAGCGCATCGTGGAAGCGTGCAATATAGAATTCGATTTGGGGAAGATTCTCATCCCTTATTTTGATGTGCCGGGAGGAATAACTGATAACGAATATCTGGAAAATATGTGCCGCGAAGGAATCGCAAAACGATACGGCCAGACCACCGATGAGATAGAAAAACGTCTCCGTTTCGAACTTGACGTCATCAAACAGATGGGGTTTCCTTCCTACTTTTTAATTGTGCAGGATTTTGTCAACTGGGCCAAGGACCAAAAGATCGTAGTAGGACCGGGGCGAGGTTCCGCTGCCGGTTCCATCGTTTCCTATCTGACAGGAATAACCGAAATGGATCCGCTCAAATATAATCTGCTGTTTGAAAGATTTTTGAATCCGGATCGTATAAGTATGCCTGATATCGACATGGATTTCGCGGACACCAGACGAGATGAAGTTCTTTCTTATGTCGCAAGTAAATATGGACAAGATCACGTGGCGCAAATCATCACCTTCGGAACTATGGCGTCCAAAGCGGCGGTTCGAGATTGTGGCAGGGCATTGGCGCTTCCCTATTCTTATTGCGACAAGATTTCCAAGATGATTCCGACGTTCACCAAGCTGAAAGACGCGATAGAAAATACCAAGGAACTCAAAGAAATCTACGAGAGCGACCCTGACGCCAAGAAACTGCTCGATTATTCTTTGAAGCTGGAAGGAGTCGTCAGACACAATTCCACTCACGCCTGCGGAGTAGTGATCAGTAAAGACCCGATCAACGATTACACACCGACCCAGCACCCGCCACAGGACGATACCGCCATTACTACCCAATACCCCGCCGGCGACATCGAGAAGTTAGGACTTCTCAAGATGGATTTTCTGGGACTCAAAAATCTCACCATCATCGAACGTGCGCTCAAAATTATTTCCAAGATACACGGTATCGAGATAGATATCGCCGATGTCCCGCTGGGAGACGCGGAAACCCTGGAACTTTTTCAAAAAGGAATGACGACCGGCGTATTCCAATTCGAATCCAGCGGTATGAAGAAATATCTCAAGCGTTTAGAGCCGACAGATTTTGAAGATATCATCGCTATGGTCGCTCTCTATCGCCCGGGACCCCTCAACTCGGGAATGGTTGACGAATTCATCGACCGTAAACACGGCAGGAAAAAAATCGCGTACAAACATCCGGTGATGAAAGATGCCCTGGAAAATACTTACGGTGTCATCGTTTATCAGGAGCAAGTCATGAGACTCTCCAAGGATATGGCAAGCTTCACCGGTGGACAAGCGGACACATTGCGAAAAGCGATGGGAAAGAAAATCGCCGAGCTGATGGCCAAGATGAAGGACGAGTTTGTGAAAGGCTGTGTCAAGAACGGAATCGATACAAAGATAGCCAATCAGACTTTTTCGGATATGGAGGCTTTTGCGGAATATGGATTCAATCGTTCCCACGCTGTCTGCTACGCTTTCATCGGCTATCAGACCGCATACCTCAAGGCTCACTACCCCGCGGAGTTTATGGCCGCGCTCCTGACGTCTGACCGTGAAAATATCGACCGTGTCGCTATCGAAGTCGAAGAATGCCGTTTGATGGACATCGAGGTTCTGCCGCCGGATGTAAATGAAAGTTTTGTGGACTTCGGCGTGATTCCACAAGAAGATGGCAGTAAAAAAATCCGATTCGGACTGAGCGCCATCAAAAACGTCGGCGAGCAACTCATTGAGACTATCGTCGAGGAAAGAAAGCAAAACGGCAAGTTCAGGGATATTGAAGATTTCGTGTTGCGCGTTCAGTCTAATGCGCTCAACAAAAAATCTATGGAGAGCTTGGCACGCGCTGGAGCTTTCGACAGCCTTGCCGAAAGAAATTTGATTTTGGAAAATGTAGAAAAAATTCTCCTTTTTAGCAAAGAACAACAAAAGGCTACTGCAAATGGTCAATTCAGCTTATTCGCATCCACCACGACAGAAACAACCATAAATTCTCTCAAACTTAATCCTCCGCAAAGACCTGCCACCAAAACAGAAAGAATGACTTGGGAAAAAGAACTGCTGGGACTTTATGTCAGCGACCACCCCCTGAAAGAATATGCAGCTTACTTTTCCGACAAGTGCACATCCATCGGGCACCTCAAGCACGCGGATGTCAATCAGATAGCACAACTCGCAGGCATCATCACCAAAGTCCAAAAAATTATAACCAAAAGAGGCTCCTCGATGCTCTTCGTCAATCTGGAAGACTTGACGGGTAAGATAGAAATTCTGGTCTTCCCTAAAGTGCTCGACGACAATCCCGACATTTGGGAAGACGGCAGTATCGTTTTTGTCAAAGGAAAATTGAGCGACAAAGACGGCGTCTTCAAACTCCTCGGCGAAGAAGCCCGCCGCATCGATCTGATGGAAGCGCGCGAGTATTCCGACAAGCATAAATCCAAATCACTGGAAGAAGCCGAAACGATCAATATAATAATCCCGCAACGAAACGCCAAGCAGGCAATGCTGGATCTTTCAGAATTTTTGAAAAATCAAAGCGACGGTAAGTTTAATGTTTTCATATCGATTCCGACTGATGGCAATGGATATCAGAAAATCAAAGCGAATAAGAATATAGCTTGCGATGAGAAAGTGCTGAATGGTATCAGGAATATTGTTACGGGGCAGAATGTGGCTTTGAGTTGAAATGATACCGGCAAGCCATATAAATTACAAAACTGTCTTTCTTGAAAGGTGACGTTTTGTCATACAGATCATGACTAATATAGTTTCATCTTGACACCCCCCATCGCAAATGATAGACTGGACGCAAAAGGAGGCGGTAAAAATCGGACTGGCAGGAAAACTATTGGGGCTGGAGGAAAATCCGGTCGTGATAGAAGGACATTACGAGATAAAAAAAATAACAAAGACACCTGTTACCAATAAAATAGAATTAAAAGAATATCATTTAAAAGAAAAAATACTAATAGTTCCCATTCCGAAAGAAATTAGCAACCTTATAACAAATCACAAAGTATATGAAATCGAGAACATCCTAATAAAATCCTTAGGGAATGTGGTAAGCGGAGTAAAGGTGGAAACAACACTGAGGTTCATGAGCTCAAGTGTCCACCTGAGTTGCATACACTTTTACCCTACAAGCGAATGGGATGGTGTACAAATAAGACATATTATGGAAAAAACAGGAATAATTATCCAGAAGAATCTCCCCAGATCGACATACACCGTTTGTGTAGATCTGCGAAAATAAGAGAGATTCTCTTATTTTTTTTATTTGACATGACTATTTAAAAGCCTATAATCAATATTAGAAGTGATCGGAACGTCTACCAAACGTTCTGGAATTTATTCCACCGCAAGGCCAAGCTTCGCGACAATTTGAAAGAAGTCGAAATGCTGGATTCCCGTCGGAATTTATGCCCAGAATGGGTACGGGAATGACAGATGGTTTCGGAATTTGGGTGGAACCGCCTGACGAAGGATTTATCCTCAAAGGGTCCCAAAGCGCAAGTATTTCTTGGGCTTTTTTTGTTATTTGAAAAACAGTGGTTATAAATGGAGTAGCAGGTTTTAACCTGCGCGGTTATCCCAAGTCGATAAATGCGCTATATATCTGATTATCCCCGTATTAGACAGCAGCGCAGACTAAAGTCTGCTACTCCATATGATAATATAAAGTTTTAATGAGCTAACCAAAAACCTATGAACGAACAAGAAAAATTGGAAATCAAAAGACATTCCCTCGCCCACATTCTGGCGACTGCTGTCTTGGAAATGTTTCCGGAAGCGAAATTCGGTGTCGGTCCCGCCATCGAAAACGGATTTTATTATGACTTCGACCTGCCACGGACTCTGATTCCTGAAGATTTACCGCTTCTCGAAAAGAAGATGAAAGAAATCATCAAACAAAATCTGCCTTTCGAAAAAGAAGTTATCAAGCGAGAAAAAGCACTGGAACTTTTTGAAAAAGCCGGACAACCCTACAAAGTTGAAATCTTGAGCCAAGAAGCCAACGAGGAAGAAGTTACGGTCTATCGCACCGGAAGTTTTGTCGATCTTTGCCGTGGTCCGCATTTGGACTCCACTGGAGAAATCGACTTCACTTCTTTCAAGCTAACCAAAATCGCCGGGGCTTATTGGCGAGGAGATGAAAAAAACAAGATGCTGCAACGAGTGTATGCCGTAGCCTTTGAAAACAAAGCGCAGCTGAAAGAATATGAAGCGAAGATGATAGAGGCAGAAAAGAGAGACCATCGCAAACTCGGCAAAGAACTGGAACTATTCTTAATTGATCCGAATGTTGGGCAGGGGTTGGTAATGTGGCAACCCAAGGGTGCTATGCTTTGGAGAATTATTGAAGATTATTGGTATCGAGAGCACCTCAAGAATGGATACCAACTGGTCCGAACTCCGCATATCGGCAGCAGAAAACTTTGGGAAACTTCCGGACACTGGAATTTCTATAACGAAAGTATGTACCCCCCGCTGGAAGTCGGACTGAGTCTTGAGGCGAGCCAAAAAGGAGAAAAAGCGAAAGAAAAAGAAGAATATCTTCTCAAACCGATGAATTGTCCTTTCCACGTCTCCATCTACAACACTAGGCAGCGAAGTTACCGCGAATTGCCGCTCAGGTGGGCGGAATGCGGGACCGTCTACCGCTATGAAAAGTCAGGCGAATTGTCAGGGCTCACTCGTGTCCGTGGATTCACTCAAGACGATGCCCATATCATTTGCACCAAAGACCAAGTTGAAGAGGAACTCAAAAAAGTCATCAAATTCATAAGACATATATTCAAGTCGTTCGGATTTGAGGATTATCAAGTATATCTGTCCCTCCGAGACCCGAAAGATAAGAAGCATTATGCCGGAAGCGACGAAGGATGGGAATTCGCCCAAGGAGTTTTGGAAAAAGTGGCGAAAGAAGAAGGGCTAAACTATATCGCCGAAGAAGGAGAAGCTGCTTTCTACGGACCCAAGCTCGACTACAAAGTCAAAGATTGTATGGGCAGAGAATGGCAATGCTCCACGCTGCAGTTTGACTTCAATCTGCCGGAAAGATTCGATATGACCTATATCAACGAAAAAGGCGAAAAAGAAAGACCGTATATGTTGCACCGCGCACTCTTCGGATCATTCGAAAGGTTTATGGGCGTGCTCATAGAAAATTATGCCGGAGCTTTCCCCGTCTGGTTCGCTCCCGTCCAAGTCAAACTCTTGCCGGTTTCCTCGGAAAAGCATCTCGAATATACGCAGAAAATTTTTGATATGCTTGCCGACGAAGACATCCGCGTGGAAATCGACGACAGCAACGAAAGCATAGGCAAGAAAATCCGCGAGGCGGAAAAAGAAAAAATTCCGTATATGCTGGTTTTGGGAGACAAGGAAATCGAAGACGGCGCAGTTGCCGTCCGCTCCAAAGGCTCGCGCGACATTGTAGCGATGAAAGCAGAAGAGTTCTTGCAGAAAATCAAGGAAGAAATTAAGGAGAAGAAATAAGGATTTTTACCTTATATAAAGCGAAAAGAAGGCCATCAAAAGGCCTTCTTTTTTATGGGTTGACATCATAAAATAAGGTGGTATTGTAAGGGTGTAAAAAAATATGAATAAATTGAAATCAAGAGGTGATAAAAGAATGAGGCCAGCCTACGATTCCTTAACCTTTGGCAAAGAAACTGGATTAGAAGATGAAGTCGCCAAAGAAAATGAATCAGAAAAAGGGATAGAACAAAAAGCTCACACCAAAGTTCTAAGAAACAAATAAAAAGACTATTCGGAAAAGGGGGCAACATGCCAGACAAAGAAGAAACTACAATGATTGATCCATGCGAAAAAGAGCTAAGAGAATGGGAAGATTTTTTCGGACTCAAAAGCCCAAGCAGCAAA
>JAQVBZ010000033.1 GCA_028690055.1 Minisyncoccota bacterium
TAGCTTTCTATCCTTTCTCTTTCAAAAAAGGTTATTTCTCTTCCTTTAGGCATAGGCATAAACTTCATATTAGTTAACCTAATATGTTACCACAGAAAAAGGGGCTTCGGGGTTTGAATTCGGCATTGGCCGTTTTTTATTGACACAATGCAAAAAATGTGCCAAAATGAAGAGTCAGTGAAAACTGGGCTGATTTTTTTAGTTTAAAAATATATGGAAATAAGAAACATTGCAATTATCGCGCACGTGGACCACGGGAAGACTACTTTGACTGATGCCTTGATGAAACAAACTGGGATGTCGGACGGTAACGTCAGTATGGACAGCAACGCACTGGAACTGGAAAGAGGAATTACTATCTATTCCAAGAATACCTCCGTCTTTTATAAGGACACCAAAATCAATATCGTGGACACTCCCGGACACTCCGATTTCGGCAGTGAGGTGGAGCGTGTTTTGCGTTCGATTGATTCGGTAGTTTTGCTGGTGGATGCGCAGGAAGGCCCGATGCCGCAGACTAAATTCGTTTTGAAAAAGTCTTTGGAGCTGGGCATCAAACCGATCGTTGTCTTGAACAAGATCGACAAGCCGGCGGCAAGACCGAAGGAAGTCGAAGAAATGGTACTAGAACTTTTTATGGATCTGGGTGCCAATGAAGAGCAATTGGATTTTACGGTGCTCTATGCTATCGGGCGACAAGGGATCGCCAAGCGCAAACTTGAGGACGAATCAACGGATTTGAGCCCACTTTTGGATGTGATTTTGGAAGAGGTTGCTCCAGCTTCCTCCGAGGAGAAGGAACAGAAGCTCTTGAGCCTTCAGCCTTTCAATCTGGGATACGATAACTTTCTGGGCCGTCTCGCTATCGGGAGAATCTACGAGGGGAAAATAAAAAACGGCGAGGATATCCTCATCAAAAAGACTTCGGGTGAAATAATGAAAGGCAGAATCGTCAAACTTTTCACCTTCGAGGGGGTTAATCGCAAGGAGGTGGAAGAAGCGACAACGGGAGATATCGTGATGATTGCGGGACTGCCGGAGGTATATATCGGGGATACGATTTGCAAGGAGGAAACACAGGAGTCTTTGCCGGCTATTAATGTGGATGAGCCGACCATTTCGTTGAATTTCTTGGTGAACAATTCGCCTTTCGCGGGCAAGGAAGGGAAATATGTCACTATCAGGCAGATTCGTGCCCGACTGGAGAAGGAGTTGGAAATCAATGTCGGATTGCGTGTTGATTTTTCTCAGAACGATTCTTTTAAAGTATACGGACGAGGCGAGCTTCATGTTGCTATTCTTTTGGAAAATATGCGCCGCGAGGGTTTTGAGCTGCAAGTGTCCCAACCGCAAGTAATCATCAAAGAAGAAGACGGACAGAAATTGGAGCCGTTTGAGGAGGTGACTATCGATGTGCCGAGCGAATCATCGGGAACCGTAATCGAGAAACTCTCCAAGCGTAAAGGGGTGATGGTAAATATGAAACAGGACGGAAATAATGTCAGATTGGTATTTGAAATCCCTACTCGTGGACTTTTGGGGTATCGCGGCGAATTCGTCATTGATACGAAAGGAGAAGGTATCCTTTGCACTCAAGTGATAGGCTTCCGTCCACATGTGGGCGAAATTGAGAAACACGATGTCGGTTCGATGATTTCGATGTTGACCGGGAAGGCCTTAGCTTACACTCTTTACGCTATGCAGGACCGAGGAACTCTCTATGTAGATGCCAATACCGATGTTTATGAAGGTATGGTAATCGGAGATGTCGCCAAAGGAAATGACATGAGCGTGAATGTAATCAAAGGTAAACACCTTACCAACATGCGCGCATCCGGAGCTGAGGAGTCTATCAAGTTGACGCCGCCGATGCGGGTGACACTCGAAAGAGGCTTGGAAATTATGAAGGATGACGAATATATGGAAGTAACACCTAAGAATGTCAGACTTCGTAAAATGTTTCTGACCGACTTGGAAAGAACAAAGGCGAAACGGGAAGGTGTTGTAGGGTAGTATCGGAAGGAGTTCGGATCCTGTAGAGACGCGATTTATCGCGTCTTGTTTTTTTGTTATTTTGGAATTTAGGAATCTATTATTCCTCCCTCACCCCAGCCCTCTCCCGATAGGAGAGGGGGCACACAGAAACATTTTGCATTTAGTTGGAATAAGGATCTAAAAAATACGCCAGCGAGAAATCGCGGGCGTTTTTTGACGCAAAAAAATAAAACGTTGATTCGACGTTTTTTATTCTATAGTTGTTTTATTTCTTCTATAGTCTCTTTTATTTTTTCGTTTTTCATTACGAATCCCTTTATCTTTTCCTTTGGGATTCCGGAATTTATTGCTTTTTTTACAATAGCTATTTTTGTTTCTTCTATTCCTCCTCTTTCTTTTCCAGAACAGGTTTTCTTTGCCAATAATTCCCGATACGCTTCTTCGAATTCTTCTAAATTCGAAAAACTCATCTTCTCAGATATAACTATAAGCACATCCGGTTTAATGGCGTATTTAAGCACACCAAGAAGTTTCTCTTTTTTATTCTGGTCTTCGGGGATAGCGTTTATCAATTCCATCCTTTCTCTTCTGAGTCTGTTTCTTGTTGCCTCAAGGGTAGAAGACCTCTCTTCGCACAATATACGCAGGTATTCTTCTTTAAAATCTTTCAATCCTAAATGATGAGTTATGAATATTTTTACCCCCTTTTTTTTTGAGATTTAGCTAGATACGTCCAGAAATAATACTAGTCTGTCTCTATAAATTGTCAAATATATTTGCAGGTTTGCTAAAACAGGTTATACTGGGCGTATAATGATAATAGATATGAAAATGAAGGATAATGGCTTAAAATGCGATGTTCTGGTAATCGGTGGCGGGCCGGCAGGGATGATGGCGGCGATTGCGGCTAGTGAAAATGGTGCTAAGACGGTACTGGTGGAAAGAAATTCCGAGCTTGGAATCAAGCTGATGATGACGGGCAAGGGGCGATGCAATATCACTAATGCGGAAACAGATAAAAGAAAATTTTTAGAGATGTTCGGCAGGAACGGAAAGTTTTTGTATGCGGCCTTTAATGATTTTGGAGCG
The DNA here is from genome assembly GCA_028690055.1 of Minisyncoccota bacterium. GTDB lineage: Bacteria > Patescibacteriota > Minisyncoccia > JAHIHE01 > JAGLIN01 > STD2-77. The sequence goes on from JAQVBZ010000033.1 coordinate 3,085, forward strand.
AGCGAAACGATTAATTTCTTTGAATCGCGCGATTTGGCGATGAAAGTGGAGAGAGGTAACCGGGTTTTCCCCGTAAGCGAGAAGGCGGAAGATGTGCGCAAGGTCTTGCTGGGTGAATTACGGAATAACAAGGTTACGGTTTTGAAAGATGTTAAAGTTTCGGATATATCCGTGGCAAAAAATAAAATCACAAAAGTAAAATTTGAAAACGGCGGAGAGGGTGAGGAAGGATTTAAGAATATCATCATCGCGACCGGTGGGCTTTCGTATCCTTACTCCGGTTCATCTGGAGACGGTTATCTTTGGGCGAAGAAAGGCGGACAGAAAGTTTTGCCGCAAAACCCGGCATTGACGCCGATCGTTCTCAGAGAAAAATGGGTGGCAGGCTTGGAAGGCTTGAGTCTCAAAAATGTGAAGATATGTGTTTATCAAGATGACAAGAAACGGGACGAAAGATTCGGCGAGGCGATTTTTACTGAGCAGGGCATCAGCGGACCAATCATCCTGGATATGAGCAAGAAGATCGGTGAATTCCTGGACAAAGGCAAAGTGAAAATCCTGATTGATTACAAGCCGGCACTCACTTTCAGTGAACTTGATTTGCGAGTGCAAAGAGATTTTATTGAGAATCAGAATAGGATGTTCAAGAATTCTCTAGAGCAACTCTTGCCGCAAAAGCTCATTCCCGTTATTATTGAATTATCAAGAATTGATCCTCAGAAAAAAATAAATCTGGTGACTAAAGAGGAACGGAGAAAACTGATCCATCTTCTCAAGGAAATGGAACTTAACGTGGAAAAGCTTTTGGGATTCGACAAGGCGGTCATCACTTCCGGCGGAGTGAGTCTGCGCGAAGTCGACCCCAAGACGATGCGATCCAAACTTATCGAGAACCTGTATTTCGCAGGCGAAGTGTTGGATCTGGATGCGCCGACGGGCGGATATAACTTACAGGAAGCATGGAGTACGGGACATCTGGCGGGCAAGAGTGCGGCGTTATCATATGCGGAGTAGCGGGATTCATCCCGCGCGGCTATCACAAGCTGGAAAAAGCGATGTATATATTTTTTCTTTCTCGCGTGGGATAACCGCGCAGACTGAAGTCTGCTACTCCACCCGGTAAAAACGTTCTGTATCTTGGAGTAGCGGGATTCATCCCGCGCGGCTATCCTATGCCTTTAAAACCTTCGAAATCGAACTTTCCATCCGCATTGGACAACCGCGCAGACTGAAGTCTGCTACTCCATATTCAGATCGTCTTGCTTGCGCGGGGTATTTCGGCTAACTTTGCTTTTTTAGATTAAAATTATCGAAATTTATGGAAAAAGATAATTCCAGCAATGATAAAATCCAGCAGGAGAAAAATAGAAGCACTCGTCGTGAGGCTTTTATGGCGATGGAACTGGTGTCGAAACTGGGCATCTCTATCGCGATTATTGCCGCCACTTTTATTTTGGCCGGGATATATCTCGATCGGATGCTTGGAACGAAATATATTTTCGTAATCTTAGGTTTGTTGCTTTCGATTGTTGTATCTCTTTATGACATTTATTATCTTTTGGAGCCGTTCGTCGGCAGCGACAAAAGGAGGAATTTCTTGAAGAGGAAGAAGAAATAGACTATTGGAGAGGAGAGTACCTCTATTTGTATAGGTTATAGACGCGTTTTGTCGCGTCTTTTTTTATTGACGATTATTGAATCTATCTCTAGAAGCTATTTATGAGACAAAAACATAAAAACGGAGATTGAAAATTGGAAAACGATAAAAAAAGACAGCCTATTTATATCAGTTATTCCGGCGTAGACAATATGAGCGAGATAATGTCATAGGTGAAGACGCTTGTTATTCTCACTTGTGGTGAAGGCCGTATATCAGATGCGGTTGAAGAATTGGCGCAGAGATATGAAAAGCAACTGCCGGGGGTGAAGATAATCCTCTTTTTTACTTGTGGCTCTTCAGTCCCGATTCTGGATTCTCCTTGTTCATTGGATGCACTGACGATTATGGAGAGAATAAGGTTGTTTGCACTTGGTGAGCCTTTTGCCTTAGCAATCGTAAATCACGAGGGTTGTTCTTATAATGATATTGGCGTAGATAGGGAGACGAAAGAATTCCAACAGATAATTGATACCCGTTCCAAACTCCCTAAGATATTTCTTGATAGTATCGGGAATCTCCTTTGGGTGTCATTTTATAACATCGAGATGGAGAATGCTATTCCCGGACAAAACAAAACGGGCATGATAAGCATAAAAGCGAGATTTTTGGGTAGGTATTTTTGAATAACAAAATTCACCTACTCTTGACTTTTATTATCCTTAGGTTATAATTGTTTTGCTAAAAAGCAAAAAGAACAAAAACAAAAAAGCAAAAAAGAATCATAGATAATAGCATTAGGAGGAGATTAATATATCGAAAGGAAAAAGAAGTATAGGATCTGAAGCTATTATAGTTGGGTGCGGTGACAACAACTGTATCTCTATTGCGGCTCTAATCGTTGAACAAGAATATAAGATCTTAATCAGGAGAGGAGATAGAGTTTCTGTTCCTGGTGGAGCAAGGGCATTCAGTTATTATGATATAACTGAACCTAAAAAAATCGATTTGGCTTGTTTATTTAGAACATCTGCTCTTGCGCAGATTGATATATATCTTACCCATGGAGCAAGACTTTTGTTTGTGGTAAATCACAATGGTTGTGGATTTTCTCCGAAATTCGATGATCCTGACGAAGAGGAGGGGTGGCATCTTCGGTGCCTTATTAGAGGACGCGAAATTCTAAAAGGACATTTGTCTAAACCTATAGATGGAGTTGATTATTCCTCCGTGGGAATAGTTCTAATGTATGTCATTGTAAATCAGGAAACCGACCTATTCGAGAAAGCAAAAATTGTTGGGAGCGATGGGAGGATTGTGGCGGAATTTACTCTACCAAAAGAAAAATGTTAATTGAGATTCTCCATATAATTATTATGAAAAGTGTTTGACTAAATTCTGTTAACACTTTTTTATTTTGTCAAAGATCCAAAGTTTTACTAAAATTTTTTTAGTGGTTATAATGGAATATGTTTTATAATCTACATAGACATGACTGAATTCAAGATAAAATCAAAATTTAAGGCGGCGGGAGACCAGCCGCAGGCTATCGAAAAGCTTTATGCGGGTATCAAAAAAGGTGAACAGCATCAGGCGCTTTTGGGTGTGACCGGGTCGGGAAAGACTTTTACGATGGCGGGGGTGATAGAGAAGGCGCAGAGGCCGACATTGGTTATAGCGCACAATAAGACCTTGGCGGCTCAGTTGGTGAGCGAGTTCCGCGAGTTTTTTCCGGACAATGCCGTGGAATATTTTGTGTCGTATTATGACTATTATCAGCCGGAAGCTTATCTGGCTTCGACTGACACCTATATCGAGAAAGAAACTCAGGTCAACGCGGAGATCGAAAAATTGCGTCATCGCGCTACGGCAGAGCTGATGTCGCGTCGCGATGTCATTATCGTTTCTTCTGTTTCCTGTATCTATGGTTTGGGCTCGCCTGATGCTTATCGCAAAGAGGTGGCGGTTTTGAAAGTAGGAAATGAGGCTGATCGTGATCAACTTATCAAGCACTTTGTCGAGATGTATTACGGTCGCAGCGAGATCCTTACGCAGGGGAAATTTCGCGCGGTGGGGGATGTGCTGGAGATAATTCCGCCGGGAACGGATTCAATCTATCGCATCGAAATCGAAGGCGGTAGAATACATAAGATTAACGAGTTCGAGGAAGTGAGTCGCAAGCGAGTGGCGGAGCACAAGGAGCTGATGATTTTTCCCGCCAAGCACTTTGTGGTGGATAACGGACTTTTGGAAAATTCGCTAACTCAGATTGAGCGGGAATTAAAAACTCGACTTAAATATTTTGACAAGCATAAAAAGTTTTTGGAGGCGGAGAGGATTGCGCAACGGACAAAATACGACCTGGAGATGATCCGTGAAATCGGATATTGCAACGGTATCGAGAATTATTCTCGCTATCTCACCGGGCGCAAGGCTGGCGAGGCGCCATATACACTTATTGATTATTTCCCCAAAGATTTTCTGATGTTTATCGACGAGTCGCATGTTACCGTGCCGCAGATCCGTGCAATGTATGCGGGGGATCGCGCGCGCAAAAGTAATCTGGTGGAATATGGTTTCCGCCTTCCTTCGGCGATGGATAATCGTCCGCTCAAGTTTGAGGAATTTTCGGAGAAGATAAATCAGGTGATTTATACTTCGGCGACACCGGCGGATTATGAAAAGAACATCTCTACGCAAATCGTGGAGCAGATCGTGCGTCCGACCGGACTTTTGGATCCGCAGATTGAAGTGCGGCCTTTGGAAAATCAGGTGGAGGACTTGGCGCAGGAAATAAAAATCCGCGAGCAGAAAAAAGAAAGAACGCTAGTGACGACGCTTACCAAGAAGATGGCGGAAGATCTCGACGATTATCTTCGTGATATGGGCATCAATTCAAAATATCTTCATAGCGATGTGGATACGCTGGATCGCATACAGATATTGAAAGAGCTTCGCGAGGGCAAGATAGATTGTTTGGTGGGGGTGAATTTGCTTCGTGAAGGTTTGGACTTGCCGGAGGTGACGCTGGTGGGAATTCTTGACGCGGACAAGGAAGGTTTTCTGCGCAGTGAGACTTCGCTGATCCAGACTATGGGGCGGGCGGCGCGAAACGTGTCCGGTAGGGTGATACTTTATGCCGATCGTATGACCGGCTCGATGGAGCGAGCGATTTCTGAAACCAATCGTCGGCGTGTCCTTCAGGCGGAATATAACAAGGAACATCACATCACGCCTGCCACTATCAAGAAGAAGATAAGCAGTATCATCGATCATGAGCTTTCGCCGCGCGTGACGGAGGAATACGAAATTGCGCAGGACATCGAGGATATCCCGAAAATTATCAAAGAAAAAGAGAAAGAGATGAAAAACCTTGCTCGAGAATTAAAATTTGAAGAAGCGTCACTGTTGCGGGATGAGGTTGTGCAACTCAAGAAATTATTGAGAAAATAAAAAGACTCATTGTTGAGTCTGTCGTCGGGTATCATAATCTACCGATCGTTATTCTTAATTTCTCGTCGGATCTGCTCGGAAACGGCCTAATAATCCGACAAGGTTTTGTTTCGTGTCCGCAGGGATGTCTTTTTATTCAGCCTACGCCTTTCGGTCGTGGTCAGCATAAGGTAAAACTTTACGCCTTCTTTTTCTTCTATGACAGGATTGAAGTTTGTACTTTCCGCTGTTACTTCTTTTTTATCATTAGCCAGAATCCATCCCCTGCTTCTTGCAAGGTCTTTTTTCTTGGCTCGTAGGCGTTCCTTCGGGACATTCGCTTTTACATAATATTCCGTTTCATTATAAACGACACACATTCCCAGCCTCACCCGATCATTCCGTATAAAATAGCCTCCTTCCTTATCTTTACCTCATATTAGGGTAAAGCGAAAAAATAGCAAGAGAGGCGATGTTCTCCCGGTAGGATTTTAAGCGCTAATAAAAAAATAAAGGACGATTAGGTCCTTAAAAGAGTGACATTATGAGGGATGCGAAAAATTTTATAATGACTACTATGACGGCGAGTATTATCCCTGCCATCAGTAGCCGGCATACCAACTTAAATGCTATCACCAAGACCACAAATGCTATTTTGGCAAAAAATATGCAAGCGATTATTATAACCATTATTAGCAGCCAAACCAATATTTCCAAGAACATTTTATCCCGCCCCCGCTATGTTGAACATTGTCTGTCTTCGTTTTTCTTCGAATTGTCTGTTTTTCATTCATATTAATGCTAAATCGTTTTTTATGCAATAAAAACAGGCTCTATACTAACAAGTGTGGTGGATAAATCAAAAATAGTGGTAAGCTTAGCTTAAAACAAGAGTTACCCAACTCAAAGCTAAATTTAACCACTACTTCTATGAAAAAGTGTATCATCGAAATGC
>JAQVBZ010000015.1 GCA_028690055.1 Minisyncoccota bacterium
TTCATGAAATATGGAGACGGGTGGATGCGGAAATACCCCGACCCGTCGAACTCCTCGTTGTAAGCATAGTCGCAGGGGCCATGGGAGGGTTAGAATCAGTTGATGATTTCTTTCCCAATGAAGCAGATATTCTTGCCGAATGTCAAGAAAGAGCTCTTCTTTCAAAAGCTGTCCGAAACGGAAGCTGGAAAGAGGGGCTTGAAAGGGCTCCAAAATTTGACAGATACGGAAGTGAGGCCTATAAGGTTCCCGGCACAAAGGAATACAGGGTAGTGTCTGGCAACGATTTATTGCATAGGCATCCCGAGCAAAATTATTGGCATCCCCTAGATAGGATGCATTAAAAAGTTTTTTGAGGGAACAAGTCCGGTTCAGAACTTGTTCTCTTCACAATTTCCAAGCTCACAAAGATATTTGCGGGTTTAGAGAAGCTTTGAAGATTTGGGATAAATTTTGAAGGCTCTGGAAAATGTTCTTTTAAAAATAATTAAAACAAAAAATACGCGCGGACTGAAGTCCGCTACTCCAGCTTTCTTTAGCTTAAAATTTGATCGGAATAATTTATGATCAGGTTTTAAGTTAAAGAAAATATACGGAGGAAGAAGATGAGATTAAGAAGGAAACTCGGAATAATCTTTCGAGTCTTAAAAGGCGAGGAGTTTGTGCCTCGCGCGGAGGGATCCACCGTAAATGATGACACGGTGGTCATCGTGAATATACTCGGTCATAAAGAGGCCGAGGCAAAAATAGGGAAACTCTATAATCCTGAAAAAGGAATTATAGAATTAGATTATAAATTATAAGGAGAGAGGAAAACTTGAAAAATTTTGTTTTTAAAACCCTTCCGATTGAGGAAGCAGAAGAGTTGATGGGATCTGAAATCAAATACACTCCCATTACGATGGTGCTCCTCGGCGGTGACAGGATTGTCTGTTGCGACGAGGCGGTGGTTATGAGGTCTGAATCCGACGATCTTATTGGGATTGCGACTATTTCTTCTCAGGGAGAAGACTATTCGGGCGATCCTGAAATTGTCGGATTGTATATTCTGCCAGAGTATAGAGGGCAAGGATATGCAAAAGAGCTACTTAAAAAAACGATCGAAAGGTGCACTGAGAGAGGATTTAAAAAAATATGTCTCAATGTTCTTTCAAAAAAAATGATGCAGGTGATAAATAAATTGCCTGCAGAAATGAAAGAAATTTTGGAAGTAAGTGATCAATCAGATAATCCTCTGATTGATATGCTTTCCGAATCGGAAAGATAAAAAACTTCCTTCATTTCTTTTTCTGTTCCCGGGATGCGTATCTCGGCTGATGAGCTCAAAAGAGCGAAAACAGAAAATTCAAAAATGTTCATTGAAAAAGGGAGAAAATATATTATGAAAAACAGTCGTTTTGTGGCGCTTGATTGCGGTTTTAGTTTATTCAGAATCGCGGTTGAGCGTCGCAAAGCAAAAAGGCTCCTTTGAGTCTTGTGTCGGAATATTTTTTCGGCAAACTCCGCGGCTACTCGAAAATATTTCAGACGGAGAGTCCTGTCTGATATCGGAGGAAATAAAGATGGTGGTAAGAAAATACTTTAAGATTATCGGAAAAAAGTTTGTTCCGATAGAAGAGAACGATGGCAGCAGGAATATATTCGCTGTCATTGAAGTTGACAATGAAGATTCAATGCAGTTTGGTGTCGAATCTCCTGCCGAGATGGGGGAGTTCGTCATCGGGAAAGGCAGAAGCTTCCCGAAAATAGGGGAGCAGGTTATGGGAGTGGGGAGTAAATACGAACCATTCTATTGGAGAGAGGAGGTGAAGATTGAGGAAAAAGAAGTGTTTACAGAAGAATTCTGTAAGCGCGATATAGAGGAAATAGCCTCTATAATGGGTATAACCCACGATGTTTATCAGGGGGATCGAAGGAGGCGCTGCTGTTGTAAATAAAATAATTTAAAAATTTTCTCCCTTTTCTTTTTTCCAAGTTCGCAAATATTCATTTTTTTCTTCTCTCAACTCAATCCAAGCTCACAAAATTATTTGTGGGTTTAGAGAAGTCTTGAAGATTTGAAATTAATCTTGAAGGCTAGTGAAAGGTAGACCAAAAACAAAAAATCGTTCTTTGAGAAAAAATGTTATTATATTGTTTCTTCGGAGATATCTTATATGTAATTAAGAATCTAATCGTCAAGTTTCTTATGGTTAGATTCTTAATTACAGGACATAAGAGAATACACGGAGGATTAAATAAAATGGTAGTAATAAGAGGAGAGACAATGCCTCCTGAGGCAATGGACGGAGTTTTTGTCAACTGTCAGAGATGTCTAAGGAGGTCTAGAGGCGGATGTTTCCTGGTGGATGCAGTTTGGCTCTATAAAGTGGACCATGTACTGCTTTGTGAAAATTTTAAGATAGTTCCAAGAGCTTCAAATTTCTTTGGACTCTCAAATAAGGAGATCGATCGTTTTCAGCGAACGCTGGAAAATACCATAAGAGTTGAAGACAGGGAGGTAGAAAAATGAAAGAATGTCCATTTTGCGGAGCAGAGATGTCCCATACTCCCTATTCGGATTCAAATGATCCGGAAGGGAAAAAGGGGTATATGCTCCATGTCTTCTGTCCTAAATGTGGGATGGAAGATAACAAAAGTATCAAAAATTAAAAAGGTTCAAAAAATAGGAAGATGAAAAACGTTTAATTACATCTTCTCTCAATCCAAGCTCACAAAGATATTTGCGGGTTTAGAGAAGCCCTGAAGATTCAAAATTAATCTTGAAGGCTCTGAAAAGTAGCACATTGAAATAGACAACTTATATCATATCGACCTCCTTTTGTATTTTGCCAAGCGTGCTCAGTAAAGATTTATTTTTGCATCACGCAGATTCCGGATCATGTCCGGAATGACAAATGCTGGCAGAAAGTGATTTTTTCTCATTTTGTAAATATTTAGGATGAGCAAAGTTTACTTTCTGTCAGAAACTCTGGCAAGAAATACCGAAGCATCCAATAGTGGTGCGGAGTGGTCTTTCTCTTTATTTTGCTTTATGCAAGAGAAAGTTTAGTTAGCTTGAAAAGAGGAAAAGGAGACGAAAATAATGGCATACAATTTTATTCAATTTAACGCTAGGTTGTCTGGGATTTACGGGGTAGAAGTTACTGTCCCAAGTATTGCTGCAAAATGTGATCTTGGAAATCTTGATCCTCAGCACACAGGTCAAGATGCATTCACGGCTTCAATAGAAGCAGCGCTGACCGTAGCATTACCACCAGACAATGCTCTCATAGGAACAATCAGGAGAGATCCTGATGCCATAGGCGCTATGGCAGTATTCGAAATGCGTCGTGAGGGTATTGATCTGAATCCAGCGATGGAGAGAATCATGAAGATTGCGGCGAGCGACAAGTTTGCTCACGGAGGTTGGCCTGGCCCGCAGCCACTTCCGACCAGGGAAAACCCCTGGCCACTGGCATCGGCTTCTACTGAAGCTGATCCGAGGTTAGCTGCGATTGCGGCTTTTGTCTCGGACTGGAATGTTCCGATGGATATTGCAGTCAAAGGAATGAAAAAGTGGCTCTTGTCTGGTGAGGTACCAGAAGGATATGAAGAGAAGGTGCAGAAAGAGCGCGAGGACTTAATTCGTGCTCTTGAGTCCAGAGAAATCCAGATGAAGAACCACAATGGGATAGCTGTTGTGGAATCTACCCATCGGGCGGCAACCACGATTGGATATTCTATGTCTCCCATAGCAGTTTTACTGAATCCGCAATTCGGATTCGGAGCTGGTCCCAAGTTTATTAAATTCACAGTCTGCCAATTCGAGGCAGGCTATGTAGATCTCAAATCGGTTTTTGCTGAGTTGTCTCAGCTTGAGCCGGGTTGGGGAGGAAGCCCAACGATTGGAGGATCTCCACAGGGAGTATCCTCACAGCTAGATCTCGACACTGTAGTCGAGGTCGTAAGAAAACACCTGATTAAATAATATTAAATAATCAGGTATAAAAACAAAAATAGTTCAAAGGTTCAGGAGGGAATATAAATTCATCGTAATTTTTATCCCCTCCAAAAATTTTTCCAAGTCTATAAAAATGTTTTGTAGATTTAGAAAAGCCTTCAAGGTTAAAAAGATTTTGAAGACTGGAATGCACTTTGAAATATATGATTCTTATTACTTTCTTCTTACTCATTTTTGACGTTTTATATATTTATAAATTTTGTAGATATATTTAACGTCAAAAATAAAAAGGAGAATAAAATTGGACAACAAAAAATTGGTTCGGTTCCTGCCTTTCAAGGGGCAGGTTGCTGGAGAAAGAAGGAAGCTCTATTTCTATAGAGCTTTTGGAATGGAAGTTCTATACACCCGGATTTTTTCTTTCGGGGCTTGCAATTTTGCCTGCCCTTACTGTAAGAGAGATGGGCAGTTTAGAACTGCTGAAGGGAATATTGTCACCTCCCAAGATTTTGAGATGGGGGTTGTGCTGACAGCCGTAAAGACTGCTATTGAAGCTGGGGAAGTTGTAAGACTTTCCGGTGGAGATCCTGTGGTTTTTCCGGAAGAAAGTTTGCAAATTGCAGAATTTGCAAGGACTCTAGGGGCAAAAATATCCATCGCTCACAATGGATCGTCTCCGGAATTTTGCAGAAAAATGGCCCCATACCTGGAGTCGGCTGCAATCGATTTGAAGGCTCTGCCGCAGAATTTCAATACTGTGGCTGGGCTTAAAAATGGGACGGGAGCCAAGATGTTTGAAAGGAGTCTGCAATCACAGACAATCCTTTCAAATATCGGAGTATTGGTTGATGTCCGAACTCCCATCTTTGGAACTACAACTCTAGATGATTTTCTGGAGTTGGCCGAATGCATAGTGAAGTCCGGGAATATCCAAAATAAGTTCTGGACTCTAAGACTTTATAACCCGGTAAACGGGTGTGAGTTTACCGCTCCTCGAAAGGATACGGTAATCTGGATGATCGGGGAAATCAAAAAGGTTTACCCCGAGCTGAAAATGGGTCTTCGCGCGAAATGGGACCCGAAAAGATTTCTGTATTTTTAAGAGGTGAGGAAGTGGATTTATCTATCGTTCATTCTATTCCAACGGCCTGGGGTTATCTCGAGCCGTTCGTGCAGCTTCTAGCTCTTCTTGTTTATTTAAAATATGTTTATCTAAAGAGAAGAGCTGAGAAACGCAGGTATATAAACAGCAATGGACAAGATTTTGTCCTTGCTGTCGAGGTTGGCGGAAGACCTATCTCGGAGGCGGTTAAGTCCCAGTTCGGAGAGCTTGATTGTCTTATAAGCGCTCAGGCGTTAGTTGGTAAAACTACGCTTGAGGATGATAAGGACTATAAGAAGATTGCAGCAGAGGTCTACAAGGCCATAAGCTGCAATCAGAATTGTAAAGTCCGTTTAATTTTATCCGGCCCTATTGCCCTTTCGGCAATAATCGGCCGGATGATAGGCTACCACAGTTTCGATGTGACGGTCTATCAGTTCGATCCCTCTCAAGGAGGGTACTACCCGGTTCCAACACCGGATAGAAGTTGGTTCGGGGTTTGATGTACAGTTCATATATCAAACCTTTTTCTAAGCTTATAAATATTTTACAGGTTTAGAAAAGCTTTGAAGATTCAAAATAAATCTTGAAGGCTGGTAAAAATAGTACATTGAAAAAGATAATTCATATTTATCTCCTTTGCATATTCGTTGTAGCTATAATTAATAATTTGATTATAAAGATTTGTGGTTAGTTTATTGATTATAGTTATAAATAGGAGGTAAGGAAATGGCAAGACAGCAAAGAAAATATCCATTAACAATAAGAGTTAGAGATTACTACTTACTCTTAGGTTTAAGGAGTATTGTAGCGATAATAAGTCTCATCATTTTTTTGATGAGCGATTTATGTTTCGGGATAAGTTTAATATTTAATCCCGAAATAAATCCCGACACGTTGATTTTAATTACCATCTCTATGGGAGCTAGCGGGCTGGTATTAATATTTATGTATGCAGACTCGTTATAAAAAGTTTCATTGGGAAGGTTTATAGTTCTTTACCTTTCCTTAAATCTAAGTCTATAAAATTAAATTTGTAGATTTAGAAAAGCTTTGAAAATCAAAAGATTTTGAAGGCTGGTTCGAAAATGTTCATTGAAAAAGGGAGAAAATAAATTATGAAAAATAGTTGTTTTGTGGCGCTTGATTATATCTTTATATTTTTAGAGTTATAATTGAGCGTCGCAAAGCAAAGAGACTTCTTTGAGCCTTGTGCCGGAATCTTTTTTCGACAAACTTTGCGGCTACTCGAAAATATTTCAGACGGAGAGTCCTGTCTGATGATGGAGAAATATACTTTGACGGTAAGAAAATTTTAAAAATTTTCGGGAAAAAATTTGTCCCGATGGAAAAGAACGATGGCAGCAGGAATACATTTGCTGTTATTGAAACAGATAACGAAGATTCCATGCAAGGCGGAGTTCGTCCTCCTGCTGAAATGGGAGAATTTGTAATCGGAAGGGGTAGAAGCTTTCCTAGAATAGGAGAGCAAGTCGTTGGAGTGGGGAGTAAATACAGCCCCTTTTACTGGAGAGAGAGTGTGAGGATAGAAGAGGGCGAAGTGTTTACAGAAGAATTCTGTAGGCACACTATTGAAGAAATCGCCGCTTCGATGGGAATCGTGCATAAGGTATACAATTCCTGTTATGAAAATGGCGAAGCCCCTGATGATTAAGGGCACAAAAAAGTCAAATTTTAAATTTTCTCCCTTTTTCCTTTTTTCCAAACTCATAAATATATTTGCGGGTTTAGAGAAGCCTTGAAGATTCGGGATAAATTTTGAAGGCTCTGGAAAATGTTCTTTCAAAAATAATTAAAACAAAAAATGCGCGCGGACTGAAGTCCGCTACTCCAAAATTTCTTTAGCTTAAAATTTGATCGGAAATATTTATGGTCAGGTTTTAAGTTAAAGAAAACATATGGAGGAAAAGAAAAATGAATGCAGATGGTAATAATCTAGCTCTAATGTTTTCCGGGCTTTGCGGATTATATGTTCTTGCAAAGCACGAAGACAAGAAAATTGCTTTTGCGAGCAAAATATTATTTTGGGCTGTTGCCATGTGTTTCTTAATTAAAGCGGCCCATATGATTTGTATCTAATGTGAGGAGAAAGGAAAGATGAAAAGTAAAATACTGGTTGCTCTTATTGGAGGATTGATTTTTATCGCTTCCTTTATCTTTGATGGAAGCAGGTTCAGTATAATGCTGCCCTTTGTGACTTGGGCAGTAGGGTTCGCCACAAGCGAGCTCATAAATAAAAGCGAAGAGGGAAAACAATACCCTCTGGTATATATAATTATTGCTGTTCTTTACCTAATTGAGACAGCAGGGGTGATAATAAGGTTTTTTTAATTAAATGAAAGGCAGGGATGTAGTTTAATTCCAGCCTTTCCCCAATTTCCAAGCTTACAAATTATCATTTGCGAGCTTAGAAAAGCCTTGAATTTTTATGAATTAAAGGCTCGGCTCGTTGACAATTAAAGTTTATGTAAAATTTTATTCTACTTGTATGTTTTCGGTATAGGAATATGGCCACAAGATTTGCGGTCGTGTTCCTATACAAGAAAATATATATGGAGGAATAGTGAAGATGGTTAATAAAAATTTGCCGGTATTTCAATTTAAGAATGAAATATTGGAAGCGGTCAAAAATAATCCTGTAATTATTATCACAGCTAAAACTGGCGCTGGGAAATCTACGCAGGTGCCACAGTATCTGCTGGATGAGGGCTATAATATCGTCGTAACCCAACCTCGCCGATTGGCGGCAAGGACGGTCGCTCAGAGAGTGGCCGAAGAATATGGGTCGGAACTTGGCGGTATAGTCGGATTCTGTACTGCCTATGAGAGGCAAGATTCTCGGATTACCCGTTGTCTTTTTGCTACTGATGGGCTGGCGATGGTTCGCGAGCTCATGGGCGCAGGCCAGCACAATGTTCTTGTGCTGGATGAAGCGCATGAGGGGAACCTCAATATAGAGGTTCTGATCGCATGGGCTCAGCATAAGATTGAGGCAGGGGCGGATTTCAAAGTCGTTGTTATGTCAGCGACAATGGAATCTGGGAAGCTTTCCGAATATTTCGGTGGTGCTTCGGTTATCGATGTTCCCGGCAGGCTTTTTCCGGTTGAGGAAAGAGAAGCTGGGAATAGTATGGAAGAGGATGTTGTAAAACTCTTGAAAGAGGGGCGCAATGTTCTGGTGTTCCAGCCTGGGAAAAAAGAAATAACAGATATGGTTTCCAAGCTCAAATCTAAAGTGGATTTGGATGTGGAAATCTTGCCGCTTCATGGGGGTCTTACCCCAGAAGAGCAGAATGCCTGTTTCAAGCATTATGTTCGGTCAAAATGTATAGTCTCAACTAATGTTGCTCAGACCTCAGTCACCATCGACGATATCGACGCAGTTGTTGATAGCGGGATGGAAAGAAGGGTAGAGCTCGTCGACGGTGTCGAAGGGCTTTACCTGAAACCCATTTCTAAAGCCGACGCGGCACAAAGAAAAGGTCGAGCCGGAAGGACAAAACCGGGCATCTATATAGATTATTGCGATGCTCGGAATCGTCTGGAATTTCCAAAGGCGGAGATTCTTCGGGTCCGTTTGGACCAGGCGGTTCTTCGTCTTGCGGAAGTCGGGATTGATGTGGAAGAACTCGAATTTTTCCATCAGCCCGATAAGAAAGAAATCCATGAAGCCAAGCGTGCTTTAAAGGCGCTGGGCTGCATGGATAATGATGGCGGTGTGACTGAAATCGGTCACAAGGTTGCTAAATTACCAATCTCCGTCAAATATGGACGGATGGTTGTTGAGGCTGAAAAAAGAGGAGCGGTCAATGATGTCATTACCATAGCCGCTCTTCTCGAGCAGGGAGAAATCACTGCTCGAAAGATTGAAGGTGTGCTTGGCAAGCACACATGGAGCAGGTTATGTCCGGGAGAAAATGAATCAGACATAATGGCTCAGTTGGCAGTTTATCAAGCTGCCGAAAATATGACAAAAGAAGAGATGACCAAAAATGGCGTTTTCGTCAAAGCTTATTATCAGGCTAAGGAAAAGCGCCGACATCTGGCCGATTCTCTTCGAAGGAAGATCCATTTCGGATCTTCCGGTGACCGGAAGCAGATACTTATGAGCATCTGTGCCGGAATGGTCGATCATCTGTATCACTACGATTGTGGCGATTACAGAAACGGTGACGGCCAGGACCGTCAGCTTTCAGAAAATTCTCTTGTAGAAGATGCCGAATGGCTGGTCGGCCTTCCCTTCGATCTTGAAATTAAGACTCGAAGGGGAGAGGTGACGCTGAATCTGGTCACGATGGCCACGAAAGTGGAACCGAAGTGGCTGGCGGAAGTGGCGCCGCAACTAGTCCGTACTGAAGAAGGAATTGATCCAGTTTATATTCCGGATCATGATTCTTGTTTCTCGACTGAAAAAACTTTTTTCCAAGATCAAAAAATCGGGGAAGAAAGAATTGCGACACCGGAGCACCTGAAGGCCAGCGAAGTCTTTATAGACTGGCTGGCTGGAAGGATGATTGTTTAAGGAGGTTGTTGTTTTGAATAAGCTTTTACAGGAGGTTATTGAGACTAACCTCCAAATTCAGAGAAAGGCGCGGGACTTGAATATCCGCGCTGGGAAGAGAATTTTCCTAATAATGTCACGCTCCGAATGGAAAGCGTGGCTTATTGGAAGATCACAGGGCGCTCGCTCTGTAGCGGAAATTGAGGATTTCGATTCTTTGTTTCTGCCTCCGCTTGATTCCACCATAGTCGAAAAGATTATGGTGGAAAACCCCGACACTGTCGAGGTGGAGGGAGAAACTCTAGAAATTAAGTATGAGCAGGATTGGAATAACAATTTCATCTGCTCTGTTAAAATTTCCGAAGAGTTTGCTCGCCACACCCGGATGGATAAGATTTATCTTCCAGGTGGGCGCAGTCTCAAAATTCAGTGTGGAAGCTATTCCGTTGACTCCATTTCGGAGTTGGTGGAAAAGCTGGAAAAAAACCGCATTGAAAAATGCTGGGCAGAGAAACGGAGGGATTTGGAACACACTTCTTGGATTTCTAATCCGAGAGAGGTTGTTCCGTATCTATCCAAGGTGGGTAAGGTGGAAATCTCTCAAAAGGAGGATGGAAGCCCGATTTTCGGCTATCTTTCCCTCTACTCTGATTCCGATCCTGATTTTCAAATCAGGCTTCGCGAATCCGAAGAAGAGGCCGAGAAGGAAACACGAATTGGTCTCGAGAGGCTTCTTCGCAAGGATTGCAAGGATTTATTTGCGGTTCCTGAGGAAGAGCCTTGGCAGCACTGCCCATCTTACAGCTGGCGCAAGAGACCGGCTGGAGAAATTCTGGAACAGAAGCTAAAGGAAATTATGGCTTCCGTTCTGGAAAAACTTTCTTCGGAAAATTATGCCGAGAAAGTGCAGTGGGCAGAAAAAGAGATTGAAAGTATTAAAATCTCTCTCCGAGAAGAATATGTTTTTCTTGAGGAATCTATAAGTTCTCAAGAGAAACAGATGGAAGAAGGAATTTATTCCATCTCATACGATTCCTTTGTGAAGTCTGAAATCGCTCAGGCTCGCGAACAGATGGAGAGGGCAAAAAGGCTTCTTGGGGAAATGAAATACCAAGAAGCAAGAAAAGTCTGTGACTTTGCAATCGAAGTCGCAGGGCCTCTAGATTTTCTTTCCCGAAAGAGAAGGGGGGAATATGACCGAGCCAATGAAAAATGGCGCTCGGTCGGAGAATATGTCTATAACCTTTCGGAGGGGCAAGGCGCTTTCAGAGAAGCGATCGGGGAAGAGAGAAAAGAAGCTGAAAAAATCCAAGATGAGATTTATGAGGCTCTAAGGAACAATAATTTCGATGTTGTTCTCCAAAGGGTACCCGAAATCAAATCTTGGATTGAAGGCATCTCCGTAATCTGCGCTAAAAGAGAGCAGGCGCGGAGAGAAAAATATCCGGAAGGGGTCTGGGAAGCGGCTTCTTACTGCGCTTCAGATGATCCGGATGAAATCGCTGACAAAGGGATCGAGCTGGCAAAAGCCTGTTCGGATCTGGTCGGCGAGATAAAAGTTCTCTATCTCCTGCGGTCTTTGACCAAAGGAAATAAGAACAAATATGAAAAACAGAGAGCATTTCTCGAGTTCGTTAGCGGGCTTGAGGAGACTGAGATCGGCAAGTGGTTCGAAGAGCTCCACTATGCCGATGATATTAATTCCGCAATCAAGGTGGCTATCGCCTATCTGGAAAGCGGAGGTAAGGAGGAGAAAAAAGAAGAAAAGATTGAAAACATAGCTTCCCAGCTGGCAGCAGCTTTCGGGGGGGGCTACTGTAAAAATAAAAACAAAAAGATAAAAATGTAAAAGGTTCAGGAAGGGATAGAAATTCATCGTAATTTTTATCCCCTCCACAAAATTTTCCAAGTCTATAAAAAATGATTTTGTAGATTTAGAAAAGTCTTGAAGATCCAAAACAGATTTTGAAGGCTGGTGAAAAACAAAAAACAAAAAATGTACATTGAAAGATAATTAATATCCTTATTCTCTATTTGCCAGGCGTGCTTTGTAAAGATTTGTCTTTATATTGCGTAGATTCCGGCTCAAGGCCGGAATGACAAATGCTGATATTTTGGCGGTCGATTGGCAGGAAGCGATTTTTTCCGGTTATCTTTATAAACGGGAGAAGATTGCTTTCTGTCAAAAGACAGACAAGTATCTTCCGACCAGAAGTTGGCGGAGGATGTGCGCTTAGAGAAAGAATAGCCTTGCTATTCGAACTGACCGCTCCGGACAACTTGGTCGTCCTGCCGTATTCCGAAACGCGCCTGACTTTGATCAAAGCGCGCGAGGAAGAAACGGGTAGATTTATCTCTTTGTCCGACCTCGAACCCCTCACCACGGAATTTGGAATTGATGTGGTCGAAGAGATCCAGATCGCAAATTTGTCGGATCTTATAGATTTGGCAAAGGCAAAAGAGATGTTTGAGGGCTGGGTAGTTCAGTTCTCGGACGGACAGCTGATGAAGCTCAAAACCACCTGGTATGCCGGGATACATAATATGTGAACCTCGGATATTAGGGAAAACGAGATTATTAAGCTGTGTGTCGAGGATAATCTCGATGATGTCTTTTCCGCCTTGCGTATGCTCGGCAGGCAGGATGTTATTGAGCAGATTATTCCGATTCATCAAGAGGTTTCCAGATTTGTTTGCGGCGAATTTGGAAGGATCACCAAGATTCTTTCCGGATTTAATGGAGACAAAAAAGTTTTTGCAGAACAAAACAGAAAAGATCTTGCTTTTGGGATTGTTATGTCTTCCTGCGAAAAACCGGAAAATCTGGAAAAGCTTATTAAGGAAAAAATTCTGAAAGCCACTAAGACGCAAAAGCAGGCGGTCGAGTGGCTCGAAGAAAGAAATAACAAAGTAGAATGTAGGTAGGTGAAATGAGTATGAGTATGAATATGTCAGTTGAAACCCTCCGTGGTTATATAGAAAAGAATCCGGATCTTCCGGATACCGCAGTTGTAGCCCTTTGGTACAATGTGCCATGGGGTTATATGCGACATCTTTATGAAGTCGCAAAAAAACACAAAAGTAATGATGAAATCAAAGTCTGGGGGAATTTTGATTTCATTATAGGGGCAGATAATTTTAAATGCCCTAAGCAATACAAGCCCAGACTTACGGGTGATGGGCCCGAGGAGCTTGTGGCAACACATGCTTCTGTGGAGGATTGATAAATATGAAATAAAATCGGTTTAAAAAGCAGCCACGAAAGGAAACACTTTCTGTGCGCTGCTTATTTTTTTACCAAAATATCAAACATCTAATTCGCTCTATCATTCCAGAGTTAGTGGTATAAGCCGTCTCAGAGCGCAATAGTAGGTAAGCTATCTGTCAGTTTTGACTTTATAGTTTTAAAATGGTAAGATATAGTTGAAGTTAATATCTTTTTATTTTGTTTATTTCAAGAAAACAGTTTTTTGTGCAATTAAATAATACTATTTTATAATAATTAAATAATATGGATATACTAAAATTTCTTGAAGAGATTAATGCGATAAAAGACAAACTATATCAAGAAGTCGGAGAAAAACATGAAAATCTCAGTTTTCCTTTTTTGGTTAGAGAACTTTTAGAATCTAAAAGGTTAGACGAACAAATGGCTGTTGATTTGCGAGAATTATGGAAGACTCGTAACGAAGTGGTTTCTTCGCGAAATGCAGTCAAAGAAATATCTTCTAGCACTCAGGTTGTTCTAGCTAGAACGATTAATAATCTTAATCAAAACTAATTATGGAAATTTTTAAATAACCTTGCAAGCCGGAGCAGATTGCTGAGAATAAAGCTGAGGAACCCGTGAAAAAGGAAAGCAGAATATTGAGCGGGGCAGAAATAAGGGAGAATCTGGAAGATCCGAATTATTTGCCTTCGCGCAAAGAGATTATTACGGCGTTTCCAGGGAGGAATGATTTGTGGGAATATTGCACAAAAGAAGAAGATCAAGTTTTTGAGTTTTTTAACGAAGAACATTTAGAAGCTTTGGCTGATTATTTTATAGAGAGAATCAAGGAATGTGGTAAGGGGGAAGACGATCCTCTTATAATCCTTGAAATGGGAGCGGGTAATGGCAAATTGTCTCATTTTTTACAACAAAAATTAGAGAAAAAGGCGCCGGGGCAAATAAAAGTTGTTGCTACAGATTCGGGAAGTTGGAAAATAGAAAATGTCTTTCCTGTTGAAAAGCTGTCGTGTGATGAGGCATTGGAAACACATAAACCAGATATCGTTGTTTTCTCTTGGATGCCCAATGGAGCTGATTATACCGAAGAGATGAGGGAATGTCCTACCGTTAAGGAATACGTGCTCATCGGAGAGACTGGAGGTGGCTGTTGTGGTAATGAATGGGAAACTTGGGGGTGTGATTATGACTATGATGAGGATAAGGGAATTCCTCCTTTTGAAAAAGACGGTTTTGAGATAGAAAGTCTTGAAGATTTACATAAGTTACAGATTTGTCGCACGGATTATAATTTAAGAGATCTTAGTCACTCCAATACGGTCTCTTTTAAAAGAAAGAAGTCGGAATCGGCAGATTAGTAAAATTATCGTTTTAATCTGTTTATCTAAAAAAACGACCTTTTGAAAGGTTGTTTTTTTATCTAAAGGATAGGTGATAACAAATCGATTTTAATCGTAAATCTTCCTAATATAGTTATTGTGTTTTTTCCTCGAATAACTCTCTGAAAAGTTCGTTGGTTTTTTTGTCGAGTTCTTTGCGTGGAATCTTCTGTGCCTTCGGTTTTTCTAAGAGATTGGCTATGTCTGTTTGCAGTGATACTATGTCTTCATTTTTTACGATTTCTCGCAAAATACTCTGCAGTATGCCATCTTCTTTTATGATTCTCTTTATTTCTTGTTGGGCTTCTTCTCTGGAGTAATTTTCATTTTCTGCAAACAGTTTTTTCAGATGGTCGGATAGTGCGGGGACTATGCTGTGGAAACTCAGGCTTTCGAAAAACAGCACGCCACTTTTCGTATTCATCGTCCAATTGGAGCTATTTTCAGATTGTTTGAGATAGCTTAGGATTTCATTCGAGTCGATAAAATCTCCTCTCTCTTTCGAACTTTGTACATTAGTCCGGTTTTTGGCATCTTCTATCTTGAAATCTTCGTAAATTTTCGCTATGTCCGTAAGCCTCTGCTCTTTTTGCGGGATGCGGCTTTCGTCTTGTGGAATTCCGCCTCGGCTGTCTATCTTCCATAGTTCTAATAACAGAGGGAAATCGGGATTTTCCATAAGCTCTTTCTTTTTGCTGTCTTTCATTATCAGAAAATCACTTTTCTTCATATGGTTGGCGACTAGCCATACGACCTTATCGACAAATTCATTATCGAACCCCAGTCCCTCTTTCGAAATTCTTTTTTCTCGGGCAAAATCTTCCATGTCTATTCTTTCCCTACTATCCGGATCTTTTTGCATTTTTTCATACTTTTCCAGGCGCGTGGATTTTGAGGGAGCTTTTAGGATTGACTCAGCCAATTGCGCTGAAAGTTTTTCGTGTGAGTAGAAAGTTATTTTTTCTTGATCTTGCTTCTCCTGTTCTTCACCTTTGTTCTCTTTTCCGATGTCGTGCAGCAGTGTCGCCCAGATAAGTTCTTCCGGTGCACCTTCCGGCAAGTTTTGCAGGCAGAGTTTCGTATGTTCCCAGACATTACCCTCGCTATGATGTTTACGCGGCTGCTCGATTTTTTGCATATTATAGATTTCCGGGATGATCAGTTCCATCAGCCCGGTTTCCATCAGGTCTTCCAAGATAGCTATGCGGTTTTTGCTCTTGAGAATTTTTGTCATTTCGCTGCGAATCCTCTGGTTGAGGTGGAACATCTCTTTGAATTCGTTTCTGTTGTTTTCGTCGGCGAGCCACGCTCTCACCGCTTGGGCGGATGCCTCGTCTTCTTCGAATTCCAAAGTACCTTTGAATCGGAAATAGCGGATGAGGCGTATCCGGTCCTGCATTATGTTTTCGGTCGGATCGCCCGCAAAGCGTATAGTCTTATTTCGCAAATCTTCCAATCCTCCCACATAATCGACGACTTCTCCCGTTGTCGGATCGTAGAAAAGCGCGTTTATGGTTAAATCCCTCCGTGTGGCATCTTCGGCCGCAGTCACGCCTTCGGTCTGCACTTTGTCCGCGTGCCTGCCTCTGACGTGCTTTTGTCCGTTTGGGTCCATGTCTTCTGTCTCGCCGTTTTCCTCGTCAAGATTCTCTTCATAGATATCTTTTCTAAAGACTGCGATTTCGATACCGCCACCACAGGCCTCTTCTGTGTTTTCCTCATCTGTTTTTATAACTATTATTCCGTGTTTTTCCTGTTGTCCCAGATAATAGGCTCTGTCTCCGAATATTTGTTTTATTTCTTCTATACTGGCGGAAGTCGCAATGTCGATATCCTTCGGATCTCTTCCGAGAAGATAGTCTCTGACAGCTCCACCGACGAAATAGGCTTCGGCATGATTTCCTTTCAGTAGCTTGATTATTTCTATGGCCTCATTTTCTTCTTTATTCCATTCTCTCTCCGGAAAAAATTCAGTGATAGTTGCTTTAGATTCAGTCGGTTCAGTTTCGTTTTCTTGATTGTTTGTATTTGGCATATGCTCAAACATATTTATAGAATTTATAAATTAATTTTTCTCCCCCGATATATCCCAAAAATAATCATAGATGCTTTTGATACCAGTGTAGATCGCTTCGTGTTTGATGGCTGTGATGAAGGGGGGATTGCCGGAGAAGAATATCACTTTATCGTTCATCAGCCAGAGCGAGGAGCGGAATTTTATTTCTTGGGGCATCTCGCGGATCTCGATGTTTTGAATCTGGAGTTTCTCCGGTTTGATGTCTCGGAAAGCGCCGAAGGGGATCAGCGTTCTGGTCAGGATCTGTTTTTTGGTTTTTTGCACGGAGAAGAATTTGCCGATTTCGTCATCGAATATCTTCGAGTAGTTACCTTCGCCCGGAGTGTCTATAGTGTAGATGATGGATTTCTTGTCGCTTTCGGAAATGATTTTGTGGATGAAATTCTTGATATTGGTTTTGGTGTCGAAAGTTTCCGCGAAAGGGAAATGGGAATCGGTGCGGTAGAGTCCGGTGAGCAGCGTACCTAATTCTTGGGCGATGCTGATTTTGTTTTCCAGCGTTTCGATCAGGGCGTGCGGTGATTCTACCCAATAATAGGTCGTGCCTTTATATCTGTGGGTGGTCAGATAGTTGCCGGCGCTGAGCTTTTCCAAGATGCTGATGGCGGTCGTGCGGGGGAGGTCCGCTTTTTTGGCGATGTGCGCTGCCGGCGCTTCGCCTAACTGTGTGAGCGCGAGATAAATCCGGATTTCATTTTCAGAAAAGCCGAGTTCGGCCAGGCTTTTTTTGATGCGATTTTTCATATATTTTACGGTTGTTGTCGAAAAATATCGACAATATATTATTAAATAATGGCTTATTTTAAACGAACGAGTAATAGCTTTTGTAAAATTGATACAAAAATGCTTGTTTATATAATAATACGCTTATAGAACATTGACAATAAATACCGGATTAACTTAATCTGTAGCATAATGATTTCATTCTTATTCCCCCTCACCCCGACCCTCTTCCGGTAGGAGAGGGGGAAATGCCAGATGTCTGTAATAAAAGTATGGAATAGATTAAGTTGATTCGGTATATAGAGATAAAACAAAAACAAAAGCGGAGGAAAAGAAATGCAAAATGTGTGTGTGTTTATCCCGGGACCTTTTGCCCGCCCACTTTCGGACATCTGGAAATCGTGAAGAAGGCAGCGGAAATGTTCGGTGAAGTATATATCATCTGTTCCGCCAATCCCGATAAGGAAGGCAGTGTGCTTTTCTCTCCTGAAGAGTGCCGGGAGATGTGGTGGTCTTACGATCTGCCGGTGGGGGTTAAGATTGCTACACTTGCGGAATTTATGGAAAAAGAAATCGACTTCTCGCGCGTGGTGATGGTGCGAGGCGTTCGGGATGACGGGGATTTCGAATACGAGAAGAAAGTGATGATGGGAAACAACCGGGAGCTCGGCATCGATAAATTTCTGGTGATAGTGAGTGAGGAAAAATATAAGAATGTCTCGTCGACGCTGGCAAGGAAGCTGGCAACAGCGGGAGACGGAGTAGGTCTTGCTGAAATAGTTTCTAATGAAGTGGCAAAAAAGTTGATGGAGAGAATATAAGATAAACGGAGAAGAATCTATGGAATTTGATTTTGCCCTGATACTTATGGGGCATCTGGTAGGAGACTATCTTCTGCAAAGCAAGGAGATGGCGCTTCGAAAAACGGAGCTGGGACTAAAAGGGTTCGCATGGTGTTTTCTACATTCAATGGTCTACGCTTTGACGGTGTGCGTTTTTCTTTGGAGCTTTGATGGGTGGGTATTGGCGTTGGTCTTCATGACGCACTTTCCGTTGGACCGCTGGTCTTTGGCTTCTAAGTGGCTCAGGCTCATCCGCGGACGGGATTTCGTTAAGGCCGTCGAGTCGAAAGATAAATTTCGTGAAGTCGATATCGCATTTTCTTGTTTGGTTTATGCGGTGGCGGACAATACGATGCATCTGGTGCTTATGTATTATTTGCTAAGGATAATATAAATACAAAATAGGTATGTAATCTTGAAAGAATATATCGTATAAAAATAAAAAGCGAGGAAACAAAAATGAGCTTGAACATAACAGTCGGAAGAATAAGGGAAATAGTACAGGAGCACGAAGGAGAGAAGGAAGAAACTGAAGTAGTCGTTTGGTACACACTGAGAGTCGGTTTTCTGAGAAAACTAGCGTGGTTTTTGAAAAATCAAGATGACGATTTCGATTTGAAGCTGACACTGACACTAAAGGAAGATTTCGATATCTGTATCTTTGGGGAAAGGGGCTTTGTAAATTTCGAAGCGGAAGTGTGGATGAATGAAGAAAAACCTTGCAAGAGAGTATAGAAAAACGATTAATTCCTTGCGAGATTAACTGGTGATTGAAATAATAGAATTTAAAAGCAGTTGCGGAATCGTTATAATTAATTAAACGATTCCGCAACTGCTAATTTTTTTGTTCGCATTATATTTTTGCTAGGAACGTGAAGTAGGTCGGGAGTATATACTATGAAGTGTAGATGGTTAAAAGTTGGAATTGTTGTGAAGAGTTTAAGATAATGTTTTTATACTTGATGAATCGTAGCTACTGGATTCCGGATATTTCGTAGCAACGAAATTCTGGAATGACAGATAGGAGAGGATGCGCGCTAATCGTGGAGTAGCAGGTTTTAACCTGCGCTGCTATCCCATACAGGATAAACAAATGCACTTATCTCATTTATCGGCTATCCCACACGGGCTAAACAAACGTATGCGCCGCATTTATCGACTTGGGACAACCGCGCGGGATGAATCCCGCTGCTCCATAAGAGCGATCGATTATTTTGAATATTAGATTTATCTCATATCGTACGGGGATTCCGGATATTTCGTAGTAACGAAATTCTGGAATGACAATAATAAACAATAATGAATAGTAATAAACCTTAATAAACAATAAAAAACAGAGACGTATTAAGTTTGTCTCTGTTTTTTGTTATGCTGCAAAATAATTCTTATGGGTTATGAAACAACTGTAATACCGAATTATCCGCAGCTGGCGTCAGTGTCAGTTCCTTCGGCGTAACCGAATCCTGCGGAAGGGGCGGTTGAGCTGAGGGTTTGGCTACATTCTTCCGGGGTGGTTGTGAATCCGGCGCAGATGGTTTCGAGGTAGCTGGCGGCGTTGCGAGAGCTGGCGATTTGCATGCCGTTGACAACCAGGGTAGGCGAGCCTGTGACCTGATATTTGGTGACGGCTTCTTGGAAAACCGGGAAAACAGGATAGGTGCCGTTTCTCCAAGTAGTTTGGTCGGCGTAGTTGGCCATAATCTTGTACTGGCTGTCGGTGGCTGCTACACAAGTGTCGAGGCTGGCAGTGTCGATGCCGGTTTGGGCCAGACATTTAGCACCATCTCCGTCAGCCAAGAAGCATTCGAGATAAGACATAAATTTATCACCTTGGTTCTGCATGATGCAGTACTGGTTCATCTCTTCTCTGAGTTCTTTTTCGTCATGCATTGCATAGTCACAGAACTCCAGTTTGAAATCGATTTTGTCTCCCAGGGCTTTAACTGCAGGGATCATTCCTTTTTCCGCCTGGGTTCCGTAAGGGCAGTGACTCATCACGAAGAGTTCAACTACCGGCTTGTCGGCCTTGGTTAGGCTGGCCAGGGATTGCTCTTTTTCAGCTGCGGCCTGTGCTTCTGCTTCGGCTTTCTGCTGCTGGATTTCGGCGATGGAGATAGCTTGCGGGAAGAATACGGTCTTATCCTTGGTCAGGTAAGTCGTGTATTCTTGGTCATTGATGTTCAGTTTCAACTTTATGAGCCCGTTTTCTTCGGTTACCTCCAAGACTTCAGCAACAGCTCCCTCCGCAACGAGATTCTCATTAACAAACTTGGTAGCTTCCTCGATGGTCATCTTCGATTCAACTCCCAATACCTTGTCGAACTTTCCGTTCGTATAACCGGAGTAGGCCACGATTGCAACCACGACGATGGTTAGTATAGCGAGGAATTTTTTGTTGATAGGTTTGGATTTCTTCGCATCATCGGTCTCGGTCTCAGTTTCGGTTGTTTCTACTACTTCCGCTTCGCTGGTTGTGAAAGCTTCTTGTTCTACAGCCGTCTCCTCTGTTTTTTCTTCTTCCATATTTTATAATTAAGTTAATGGTAAATTATTCCCTAATTCTAGCATATAAAGGGATTTAGTCAAAAATTGAGTCAGCTTTCGCCGAAAGCATTTTGGATGAAATTTATACTCGCTTTGTGCTCATTCTTATAGTACACAATAGATACTACGTCTATCCTCCAATCTTTATTTTCCTCGTAATTCTTTTCGGCTAGGAAGGTGATTGCCGTCTGGATGATTTTCTGCTGTTTTGTTTTGGTTACTGCCTCTTCGGGAGGTCCGAACACCTGCGTACTAGCCTCGGTTCTGGTTTTTACTTCGATGAAATGCAGGATATCGTCTTTCTGACAGATGATATCGATTTCCCCGCATCTTTTCTGGAAATTCTTATCCATCACCTCGTAGCCGTGTCGGCGCAAAAAATCTTCTGCCAACCTTTCTCCCCAATCGCCAAATTTTCGATTACGTTTTTGCATTATGCAAAATTAAAAGAGGCTAAAGAGTTTCTCGGTGACTTGGCGTAGGATATGGTTCTCTGCGTCGTAATAGTAGAGCGCGACCAGAAGTACAAGGATAAAGAGAATGGACAGAGTCAGTCGTTTGAATTCTTGTTTCAGGTCGTCATCCTTATCATCTTCCGGTTTTTTGGCGGTAATTTCCTTTTTATTGCCGGTCACAGCCTCTTCGACGGTCGCGCTGCTTGATGGGAATTTATTCCTGTTCTTATTTTTCCTTTTACTCATTTTTCTAAGATTATGATTAATTGCTAAGACAATACCATTCTATAACGGAAAATGGCTTATTGCAAATATATTTTGTTTGCAGCAAGAAAGAAGTGTAAGATGATAAAAAATACTAAAATAGAAGACGGAAGGGGCATAGACTGCCTCGAAGAAATAGAAACAGACACGGAAAAGCTGATTTGTGGGGAGTTGATTATCCTATGAGGTCATGGTAAGCTGTTGGTGCTAAAGAAAATAATAGGAGTGGGTAAAAAGTGATAGCACTAAATGTCCATAACCAAGATATAGAAGTTGCAAAAGAGGGCACTGAAGCGCTTGTGAAAGCGATTGAATCCAGACTGCATAACCATAAAGGGATAGAATTGTGGATGGCTCTAAAAGGATTGCTGATCACAAAAAAACAGGCGGAAGCTGTTTGGGAAAAATTGAGCACCGCAAATAAAATTGCCTTACTCTGTTATATCGGTGAGAATTCGGTCTTTTTGAAAGTGGATCGATGGTGGATAATACAGAAACAAAAGGAACTAAAAAAAGACGTAAAAGATAAAAGAATAAAAATAAAATTGTCGGAAAGAATGATTCTGACAGGTATAGAAAATAAAATGTGGCGGTAAAGAGACTGCTAATCTTTTAAAAAAGTTATTTATTAAGAGACTTTTTGAAATTTACCGCCATGCCTGGCTATATGGATGCCGGGCTTTTTATTACAAGCAAAAACCATTGGCGTCAGATGCGTGTGTTTTTAGAGCAATAGCTCTTACTGTCAGAGTCAGTCCAGGCCTGTCATCTCCCAATCAGGTCGAGGGCAGGTACTGAACTTGTTTCAGAACCTTCGTTATATTCCATTATAACAGTATCGTAGTATATGGATGTTAAGTAACGAAGATTCCGGGTCAAGCCCGGAATGACAAACAACAAGTCATTAAGTGTTTGAGCTGGCGGTATAATCATTACAAGTAAAAAAACATCGGGGTGTGATAATTTTGCAAAAAACCGGCGCGGGCCGGTTTTTTGTGTTTCTAGTTTTTTTTGAGAACAGAAAGAAAAGCTTCTTGTGGAATATCGACCTTGCCGATTGATTTCATTTTTTTCTTGCCTTTCTTCTGTTTGTCGAGAAGTTTGTTCTTACGCGAGACGTCTCCTCCGTAGAGTTTGGCGGTTACGTCTTTGCGGTAAGGCTGGATGGTTTCGCGTGCGACTATCTTGCCTGAGATAGCGGCTTGGATGGCGATGGAGAAATTCTGGCGCGGTATTACCTCCTTTAGTTTTTCCACGATCTTTTTCCCTTCAGTGTGCGCCTCGTTTCTGGGGACGATGCGGCTGAAAGCTTCCACTCTCTCATCTGCAATCAGGATATCGAGCTTGATGAGGTCGCCGATGCGGAATCCGATGGGTTCGTAGCTCATCGAGGCGTAACCGCTGGAAATACTTTTCAGATTATCGTAAAAATCTACGATGATATTGAGGAGCGGTGCTTCGTAAGTGAGGATGACGCGGTCCTTGGAAAGATAGCTGGTGCTTTTGTAAGTGGCGCGGGAATTTTCGGCAAGCTGCATCACGTTGCCGATCCTGTCTTCGGGGAGCACGATTTCCAGCTTGGCCCAAGGTTCATGGATTTCCGCGATGTAGTTCGGGTCGGGAAGGCCGGCCGGAGAAAATATCATTTCCTCTTCGCCGGTTTTTCGGAATATTTTGTAAGATACGCTGGGAGTGGTGACTACCAGATTCATATCGTATTCGCGTGTCAGTCTTTCGCTGACGATTTCCAGATGTAACATTCCGAGGAAGCCGCAGCGGAATCCGCGTCCGAGAGCCGTGGAACTTTCCGGTTCGAAAGAGAGAGAAGAGTCGCTTAGTTTCAATTTGTCCAGTGCGTCGCGAAGATTGGGATAGTCGGCGCCATCAATCGGATAGACGCTGGCAAAGACTACAGGCCTGACTTCTTTGTATCCCGGCAGAGGTTTGACCTTGTCGCGATTCTCTTCTTCGAATGCATTATGCAGATTGGTGATGGTGTCACCCACGCGGCATTTGCCGACTTCTTTGAGGCCGGTCGCGATGTAGCCGATTTCGCCGGTTTTGAGAGAATTTGTCTTTTTTAATTCCGGAGTTATGATACCTATTTCCAGGATTTCTGACTCCGCTTTGCTCCCGAGGAAAGAGATTTCTTCTCCCATCTTGATTTCGCCGTCTACGATGCGGACTTGTGCGACCACGCCCTTGTAGCTGTCGAAATAGGAATCGAAGATGAGCGCGCGCGCCGGAATATCGATATCGCCGTGCGGGCAATGGACTTCTTCGATAACGCGGGCAAGAACTTTGTCCACGTTCTCCCCGGTCTTGGCGCTGATTTTCAAAATCTCGTCGCGCTCGCAACCGATGAGGTCCATAATTTCCTGTTCGACTTCAGGTACCATCGCGCTGGGCATATCAATCTTATTGATGGCGGGAATGATGACCAAATTCTGATCCATCGCCAGATACAGGTTGGCAATTGTTTGCGCTTGGATTCCTTGCGTCGCGTCCACCAAGAGAACGGCGCCTTCGACGGCGGCGAGGGATCTTGAAACTTCATAGGTGAAGTCGACGTGCCCGGGGGTGTCGATGAGATTCAAGATGTAGCTCTTGTCTTCGTAGACATATTCCATTTTGACAGGCTGGAGCTTGATGGTGATGCCGCGCTCTCTTTCCAGGTCCATCTGGTCGAGCATCTGAGCTTTCATCTTGCGGTCTTCTACTGTATGCGTCATTTCGATCATACGATCCGCGAGCGTGGATTTCCCGTGGTCAATATGGGCGATGATGCAGAAATTTCTGATATTCTCTTGATTCATTGATTTAACTGAGATATTTATTCGAATAAAAAACTGCTTAGATTAAAGCGATATAGATATAATCTATTATAAATCGAGGTTTTTGGCAAATAATTGCGGGATGTGAAACTGACCCATCTGCACTTTATAACCTTTATTCCAGCCAAAAGTTTCCATATAATGTATTTCGATTCCCCTCTTTAAGAGGGGTGGCACCAACATAAGCGTAGCGTTGTTGTCGTGCGGGGTGCGTAGGGACGATCTCTAGCTTATAACTTAAATATCACGTAGCAATTGCATTTATAAAATGTAATTCATCGGTAATTAGCCGTTTCAACACACCCCTCGCAACGTTATAGCTAAAGCCATAACGGCTCTTCCCCCTCTCGAGAAGGGAATCTAGCTCCAGCTTTATCTGGATAAAACTATACTTCGGGAAGTGCAGGTGGGTCAGGGATGTTAAATAGTTGGCAAAAAGTGCGAAAGTGATATTTTAGTTGAAAGCAACAAAAAATGTCAAAAAAATTGATTAAAAGTATTTATTTTTAAAAGATAGGTTTTAGGGAGGTTTGGCTTGATGAATATATTCAGAGCTCAAAAGATGAGAGTTGATATGTATCTAAATAAAATATGGAAAGGTTATAATAACTTGGTGAATATAATTGAAAGCCATTTTAATCAGATATATGTACTGTTTAAAATCGCGGTATCCGTGATATGCGTATTTATGATGGCGTGTACATGGATTTGTGTGTATAGAATTTAAAATGAATATAATATTAAAAAACGGAAAACCTTTCGTTTTTTTTCTTATTAATTTCAGTCAAAAGCTCAGATATTCTGCGTTTTATTTTTTTAATCTGTTGCCTGCTGCGAATATGCAGTTTTTTCGAATTCGGGTACTGGGGGGGCTTGACTAATTAAAATATTTGTGCTATACATTGAATATAATCTTCTCCATCTAGTTGGATGTAAGAGGATTTAAAATCCAAGGAGAAGTCGTAAATGGTAAAGAATCCAGTAGCCGTATTGATGGCTATGTTGGTCTGTGGCCTTTTGGTGACAGGTGTGGCGCCTATTGCAGGCGCGTCTGGTTATGGTAATAACGATGATAATCCCAAAAGTACATTGTACCTTTGGGACGAAGCAGGTCGTTTTTGGGAAGATACCCCGGGGCCATATCACGTGCAGCCTAGGGGAGAAATCGGAATAAAAGCAGAGGCGGATACGGGGAAAAGCCTACATAGAGTGGAGCTGGTAAGTTGTGAAGGATTGATAGTAATAGAAGAGCATATAAAAGAGGGAAGTCGTTCCAATCGTTTCCAGGTCGGGAATATACCTGGAAAGTACGAGGCCAGGTATAAAATTACAAATCTGGAAACCCATAAATGCACTTACAAGGTTGCAACTATCATAGTTGATGAACCCTGCAATCAGAAGTATGGGGAAGAAAAGAGCAAAAAAGATGTAGAGGACAAGAAGTCCGGAAAGGAGGACGGCCATCGGCATTACCGAAACTCATACCGTAAGTATCATAGGTAAAATAGTGAAAAATTATTTTGTGCTATCTTTCTATTAGATAGTGTGCAACGGAGAAGAATATCATTTCTTCTCTTATTTATTTTTATCAAATTTGACAACTTATCCGGCTGGGTTCTTATTCTAAAAGATTCGGTCTTGTAAGCGGAGGTAATGAATACAATATCCCCTGTTTTTATTATTGGAAAAAATGTCGCCTTGCTATTGCTAGAGTTAACCTTGGTGAAAATGGGAGGGAGGGGAACTTCCCGATGCGAAGTATTGCGTTACTACTCAGGATATAGCGGGATTTTTCGATACCGATCGCTTTTAAATCATGTCATTCCAACGAATAAAATTGGTGATATCGAAAAAATATTGTATTATAAAAGGAAAGTGAGGTGGTAGCATAAATCCAAATCATGGTGGCAGAGTAAATTTTTCTGTGGTAGCGAAAGTGCCCTTGGGGGCAGGGATGTCTTCATCAGAAGATCCTTCTGTCGGGAAATTACATTTATTTTTCGAGGACATGGATCCGGGGAAGTTTGGCGACTACGATGGGTCGGTTATTTTTCCCGAGTGGTTCACCTTCTGTGTTCTGAGAAAAAGAACTTTACTCGAAATTACGAGAGTAGTTGAAAATACCGGCGGTGTCGTTTTGCCCATGTTCTGGAATAGATTCAATCAAGTGGATAAAAACACCAGGGGCATTGAGGTCAAAAAGATCGGTCCGATCATTCATATAAATTAAAAAAGCAATCGAAGATTCGATTGTTCTTTTTTTGGTCCGTATTTTGTCCTTGTGGTTTATTATTCTTCCGCGATGAGCTCGGTGGTTTTGAGTTTGGTTTTGAATATTTTTTTGCGGAAGGCGTTTTTGAATTTGATGAATTCTTCAATTTGGAATATCCAGCCCCAGGCACAATAGACGACAAGCATCGCGGTGCCGGATAGTGCGCCTTGGATACCGATACCGAGAAAAGTGTGGGTATCGAGATATGGTTCTACGGCATAGAGTGTCTTGTATCCGATGAGTCCTGCGATGATGGCGGAAAAAGAAATCTGTCCTATAGC
The DNA here is from genome assembly GCA_028690055.1 of Minisyncoccota bacterium. Taxonomy (GTDB): domain Bacteria; phylum Patescibacteriota; class Minisyncoccia; order JAHIHE01; family JAGLIN01; genus STD2-77. The sequence goes on from JAQVBZ010000015.1 coordinate 26,468, forward strand.
GATGTAGAAATTACTCGGTACCGTGCTGAGATATTTTTTATTGAGAAGGATGAAGAGTATAGCGGCATTGAGAATGCTGGAAAGGGTGAAGGCTCCGACTAAGCCATTCAGTCCGAATTTGGGGGACAGCCATAGAGCAAGAATTATGTTTATGATAGCGCTGAAGAGAGCCGCATAAAAAGGCGTTTTGGAATCGTGAAGAGCCCAGAAGGCCCGGGAAAAAAGAGGGATGAGCGATTGCGCAAAAAGGCTGATACAAAAAATATAAAGCGCGTCGATGGTCGCCACGGTCGATGTCCAGTCGAAATAGCCATGGCCGTAAATGACACGTACGGCTTGCGCCCGGAAGACAATCAGGAAAATGCTGAGAGGAATTATGAAATACAAAATCTGTTTGGTGGTCGAGAGCAGGACCTCGGTAAATTTTCCACGATGATATTTACCGCTGAGCTCTGAGAGGGTGGGGAAGCAGGCGACCGCGAAAGAGATGGCGAAAATTCCGAGTGGAAAACTTTGCAAATCGTTTGCATAGGTGAAAGCGGTTATGCTGCCTGCGGCTAGAGTGGAAGCTATGATAGTGACTACGAAGGGGTTAACCTGGGAAATAATCATCGTGAAGATGCGGGGAACCATTATCTTGATTATTGTCCGTACTTCCGCGCTCTTGGTGTTTACAAACATCTTATATCTGAAGCCGAGCATTTTGACGCTGGGGAATTGGATGATAAATTGGAGAAACGCTCCGAGTGGTACTCCCCAAGCGAGCCCCGCAAGTCCGTATTCTTTCGCCAAAACCATTGCGCCGAAAATGATGCCGAGATTATAGACAATCGGTGAAAGCGAATAGATCAGAAATCTTTTGTAGGATTGCAGGATACCTCCGGTTATACTGGAAAGAAGCATAAAGATCGGACTCAGGAACATAATCCGGGTGAGTTCGACAGTCTTTTGTTTCTTTTCTGCATCAAAACCTGGAACGATGAGGTCTATAATCCATGGGGCAAGGACCATGGATATCATAGTAATGCCTAGCAGGACTATGAAAAGAATGTTTAATATGTTGTTTGCCGCCTTGAAAGCCTCTTCTTTCTTATTTTGAGAGACGAGTTTTGAAAAGACGGGGATGAAGCCGGCAGAGAGAGCTCCGAGGACTATGATATTGAAAATAAAGTCGGGGATGCGGAAAGCGGCAAGGTAGATGTCTATATCGTTTGCGGGAAAGTTATGGGCAAGGATGCTGTTTTTTAACACTCCCAGGAACTTGGCGGCGAGCGTCATGATGCCGATAATAAAAGCCGCTGAAGTGATGGATGCCGATTCTCGGTTGATGAATTTCTTTATCATTCTTGGGAAAATTTAATCATGGTTTAACATTTCTATTTTATAGCATATTGAGGGGTTTGACAAAGATGCGAAAACTTGTTAGTTTTTGGTTAGATTGCTTGTTCTAAGCAAATAGAAAAAATAAAAGAGGTGCAAAAATTATCGGATACCAATCTTCGTGAGATGAGCTTGCGGATATAGAGCTTTTTAAGGGGCTACTACGAGATTATCCTGAACTGGGATTGGACTTTAATTGCCATAATCATACGGAAGCATCAGACGGCGAGATGTCTTTGTCGGAGTTGACGAGGCGGCTTGCCGATTTTGGATTCACCGGGGCGGCCATTACCGATCATAACGCATTCGGTTATGACACGAGGAATCCGCTGCATCTGCAGTGTGCGAAGAAATGCCGGAAAGATTATGGGGTGGAGCTTTATTCCGGGATGGAAATAAGTTGTGAAGATAGCTTTGAAGAGTGGGGAGGACCGAAGGAAAAAGAAGTTCATGTCGGGGCCATATTTTTGGATTCGAGAAATAGAAAGATCCAAAGAATGGTGAAAGAGCAACAGCAAAGTCGTGCAGTAAGGGCGGAGTTGATGATTGGAAAGATAAAGGGCAGGGGTTGGAACATCATCTCCTTCGATGAGATGACGGATATGTATCCGAATATAACTCTGATGCACATCGCTCGTCACGTTACGGATCAAAAAGGGAACAGTGTCGACGCAAAGGAATTCTTGGAGAATCATTTTCTTCAAGGTGGCGATTGTTATGCACCCAAGAATTTGGTTCCTGTGCAAGAAGCGATTGAACTCATAGTTGAGGCTGGAGCTATCCCGGTTTTTAATCATCCGCTTACGACTTTGGGGTTTGACTTGTTCGAAAGTAGCTTTGAGCTCGCCGCGGACCGATATGTGGCGATGGGTCTTCAAGCAATAGAAGGATATACCAAAAAAATTCCGCCGGCCTGGAGCAGGTGGATTATGAAATATGATTTGGATCATGGTTTGCGAACTTTCGGGGGGTCTGATACTCACAAATCGAAGGATCCTACGATCTACGTCAGGAATGTGCTGGATATAATATACGGCACCAGCAAAAATGCATCCTTCCGCCAACGGTTGGAACGACAGGGTTGAAAAATATCCTGTCTTATTTTATTATAATAATTCGGTAATAAATAATTAGCTGAAATTTCCAACAGGATGGATACCTCTGTGCTTTAAAAACTAAATATATTTTGTCATTCCGAATTGTAGGGGGCACAATATCTTGTGCCCTCTGTGGCCCCGGAATCCGGGAAAGGTACCATATTCAATAGTAAAGTTATCTTTATGAATAACGTCCATGATCATTTATATATTTCCCAGATTCCTCAGGCGAGTACGCCTTTCGGGATGACAAATTACGGGGAGTATTTGTTTCAATTAAAATTCTGCCAGTGAATTAGGGTCATACGCAATATATGTTTTTAACTGACACCTTTGATCGAAGCTCTGTGTGATTTTAATAAACAGTTCAAACATTGAAAAGAATATCTTATTCAAAAACGATATCTTAATTATGCGAAGTGCCTTGGAGGATTAGTTGAAACCATATATTGCGTATGACCCGTGAATTATTAAACTTATATAGGAATGACAGGCAAAAAAATAACGGAAAGGATCCGCTATTTTTTATCAATGTTGTTTATTGTTTTGTAATTCCTTTTTCGATGTAACCTTTGATTTCTCCTATCGGGATTATGAGATTTGCCTCTTGCCCTACACCGACTAATTTGCCTTCGATATTGATGACGGCCGCGCCGGATGATATCTGTCCGAGGTTTTGGACGATTTGGATACGTTTCTGGAAGCTGGAATCGGTTGAGCCGGGCATTATATAATTATCGATGGTTTTGGAAACGATGTCTGTAATGATGACGTCGTCTATGATGATCAGCTTCTCTCCCAATCTGATATTATTGGTGTCAGCGTAGGGGATTACGGAAAGGTTACTTTGGTCAATCTTGAGAATCGCCAAGTTGTAGTCGGTATCTTGAGAAATTACCGTCGCCTCATAGGTATTGCCATCTTTCAGTTTGACCTGGATTTCCGGATTGACGGTCTCGCTGATATAGATATTTTTAAGCGGTGTGATGAGATAGCCGTCGCTCGTGAGGATGACACCGGTGCCGATCTTGGCGAACTGTCCTTTCACGTTTTTGGCGAGTACTTCCGTGACTGACGGGCGTACCCGCGCAATCGCTTCCGCGGCCCCTTCTTCTTGGGAAATCTTCACTTCTTCTGTTTCTCGAATAATGGTCGTGCGCTCGTTCATCCTTTTGAGAAGTTCATACTGATTGAGGTCGGGATATTTGACCAGTAAATTGGGAAGGAAAATGCGGTCAAGCCATACACCGCCCAGCCCTCCGATCAGAAAGACAGATAGAAGGAATATAGCCATTTTTGATAGTTTCTTGGCGAGACGTTTTTTCTTGGGTTGCATGAGAATTTTTTTATCATCGACTGTGTTTTGTGTTCTAATTGCCGGATTTTCGGACAGATGCAGATTTGCTTTTTGTTTGTCGCGCAAGGAACGAATTTCGATGTCTTCCATTTTTTTATTTAATTGATATAAAGTTTGCTTGATAAAAGCATTACTGAAGTTGCTATAGCTGCAAAAAGTATGGCAACGAGGAATTTCCTACGGGAGAGCTCGTTGCGGAGATAGCTCCGGACTATGCTCCAATAGGAAAAAAATATAGCCAGAATGATTGCTCCAAAGGTCAGGGGGTTGATGGGCAGGAAAATCATTACCCATACTAATTCTACCATAATCAGCGCCAACAAAAAAGAATAGAAATTGAAAGAGCGGTTCTTGTAGTAATCGAGATGGAGTTCCAGCTCCTGGCTTTTGAGGAAATTGATGCGAATGAGATAGTAGCTGGAGAGGTAAATACCTGTGAACATGATTAGTGTCATTTGCCAGGGGCGGATGTTGGTGATGGTATAAATGCCGTAGATGCCGCTGGAGAGGAAGAAGAGTGAGAAGAGCACGATGCTCTGGTTTAGATTGAAACCCGTGTCCAAAAAGCGGGCCTTTTCTTCTTTCGGGCGTTCTTCTTTCGGAGTGAAGAAACGGTAGAGTCCGATCATTGCGACTACGAAGAGGGCGGAGGCGAATATGATAAAATATCCTTGGAGTACACCTTGCCCGATAGTAAGGAGGAAACAAACGCTGCCCATTGCCAGCAGTACGCCGAGAATGACAGGAAGGTATTGGTAGCCGGTAATCCAGAAAGTGCTGGCAGCCGCGACGAGAAAGAGCAATATGACGGCACTGGCGCTGAAGCCGAAACTTTTGAAAAACATATCGAGCACCAGATAGAAGAGGATGCCGGGGGTGGTGAATTTGAACGCTTGCAACAGGTCTATTTGTTTTATTCGCATAGGATTATCTAAGATTTATCTGCATTAATAATAGAGCATTTTGAGGAAAAGCGGAAATAATTTTTTGGTTTGGGATTTTTGCTTCTTGCGCGATATGTAAGACGTTGTCATTGCGATGGTGCGGCAATTCCGATACCATAGTCCACAAAGTATCATATAACCTTTTCTTTGTATAGTATCAGAATTGCCGTGTCGAAAAGGGCACAAGATATTGTGCCCCTACGGCTCGCATATATTACGCAAATAAAAACCGACTTTAGCGAGCCGGTTTTTATTTTGTTTTCTATTTCCCGAAGACGATTTTTTCTTTTTCGGCATCGATGACAATCACTTTGCCGGGTTTCATCTTACCTTCGATGATCCGCATTGCAAGTTCGTCAAGGATCTCACTTTGGATGATACGTTTGAGCGGGCGTGCTCCGAAGCTGGGGTCATAGCCTTTTTGGGCGAGTAGCGTTTCGGCTTTTGGCGTAACTTCTATATTGATATCCTGCTTTTTCAGACGCTTCTTTACGATGTCGAGCTGGAGCTCGACAATCCGTCCTATTTCTTCTTTGGTGAGCGGGTGGAAAGTGATTATTTCGTCGAGGCGGTTGATGAATTCCGGTTTGAAGTGGCGACGGAGTTCATTCTGGATTTTTTCCTCGAAGATATCTTCTTCTTTTTCCCTCGTCGAATTATTATCGACGAATCCCAGTGTGGAATATTCACGGATAACATCGTTGCCGATATTACTCGTCATAATGATTATGGTGTTTTTGAAATTGACGACACGTCCTTTGGAATCCGTGAGACGTCCGTTGTCGAGAATCTGCAAGAAAATATTGAAGACTTCGGGGTGCGCCTTCTCTATCTCGTCGAAGAGGATGACAGAGTAGGGGCGCTTGCGTACGATTTCGGTAAGCTGTCCTCCTTCCTCGAAGCCGATGTATCCCGGCGGCGAGCCGATCATACGGGAGACCGAGTGTTTCTCCGCGTACTCGCTCATATCAATGCGAACCATCGCTTTTTCGTCGCCGAACATAAATTCCGCGAGCGCTTTGGCCAGCTCGGTCTTGCCGACTCCAGTCGGACCCATAAAGATGAAAGATCCGATAGGTTTGTTTTCTTCCGCGATGCCGGCGCGACTTCTTCGCACCGCGTTGGATACCGCCTTGATCGCTTGCTCTTGTCCGATGACGCGCTTACTTAGTTCCCCTTCCATTGTGGCGAGCTTCTGTGCTTCTTCTTGGATCATTTTTTTGACTGGGATGCCCGTCCAGCGCGCGACCACTTTGGCGATATCCTCTTCGTCCACTTCCTCTTTGAGGATGGGGCGGTTGCCTTGGATCTTCTTGAGTTTTTCCTGCTGTTTTTTGATTTCCGTCTCAAGCTCGGGAATCTTGCCGTAGCGGATTTCAGCGACCTTCTCGAGCTCGGCACGGCGGTCGGCGATTTCCGCTTCTTGTTTGAGCTCGTCGATCAATTTCTTTGACTGCCGTATTTTGGAAATGATCTCTTTTTCGTTTTTCCATTGCACTTCCAGATCACGGCTCTTCTCGTTGAGATTGGCGATATTTTTTTCCAACTCTTCCAGACGTTTTTTGGAGGCGGCATCTTTTTCTTTCTTCAGGGCGTTCTTTTCTATTTCCGATCGCTTGAGTTCTCGTTTGGTGATGTCGAGCTCGGTTGGCATACTGTCGATCTCCATCCTCAGCGCTGAGGCGGCTTCGTCGATGAGGTCCACTGCCTTGTCCGGAAGGAAGCGGTCGCTGACATAACGGCTGGAAAGATTGGTGGCACTCACCAGTGCCGCATCTTTGATGCGGACTCCGTGATGTACTTCGTATTTCTCTTTGATGCCGCGCAGTATCGAAATCGTATCTTCGATAGAAGGCTCTTGTACGTATACCGGTTGGAATCTCCGTTCCAGTGCCGCGTCTTTTTCGATATATTTCTGATATTCTTTGAGCGTGGTCGCACCGATGGCGTGTAATCTTCCGCGAGCGAGAGCGGGCTTGAGCATATTGGAAGCGTCCATCGAACCTTCGGTTGCGCCTGCGCCCACGAGGGTGTGCAATTCATCGATGAAAAGGATTATTTTCCCCTGTGAATTTTCAACTTCTTTTATTATGGCCTTCAGCCGTTCCTCGAATTCTCCGCGGAATTTTGTTCCCGCAACCAGCATTCCGAGGTCGAGCGAGATTATCTGTTTGTCTTTCAAACTTTCCGGCACGTCTTGCGCGACGATTCTTTGCGCGAGACCTTCGACGATGGCAGTCTTGCCCGTACCCGCTTCACCGATCAATACCGGATTATTTTTGGTACGGCGTGATAGCACTTGCATCACTCTGCGGATTTCTTCGTCGCGTCCGATGACCGGGTCGATTTTTTCTTCGCGCGCCAGCTTGGTGAGATTTTGCGCATACTTTTCTAGAGCCTGGAATTTCGTCTCCGGTTCTTGGTCGGTGACGCGCTGTGAGCCACGTACGTCTACCAGTACTTTCAAAATGTTTTCATAAGTCACACCGAATTTTTCCAGCAGAATTTTGATGTTGCCATTCATCGCGCTCATCGCCAGTAGGATATGCTCGGTCGAGATGAAATCGTCCTTGAGTTTGCTCGCCTCCTTGTCGGCGTTTTCCAAAATCTGTCCCAGATAGACGGTGAGATAAACGGCGTTCGGTTGCGCCGCATCTTCTCCGCGCGGGAGCTTCTTGACCATTTCAACGATTTCCGCTTCGAGAAAACTGATTTGCACATTTAATTTATTCATAACCGGCAGGACGATTCCACCTTCTTGCTTGATGAGCGAGAGCAGCAGATGGGAGACGTCGACTTGCTTCTGACCGAAGTCCGCTGCAATCTTCTGGGCGACAGCGATCGCTTGCTGCGACTTGGTAGTGAAACGATTGGGGTTGATCATATATTTTCAAGTTACTGATTATTGTATTCTAATTTTATAATTCTATGAGCTTCTCGTCAAAGATTTTTATTTTCGAAAAACTATAAAAATCTGAATATAATATTACGTGTCATTCTGAGGTACTCCGAAGAATCCAGTAAGGAAGTGCGAGGAACCTGATAACGGGATCCTTCGAAGTACCTCAGGATGACAGAAAATCAAGATAATGCGAAACATTGACAAAAATAGAAAAAAGAGTAAGATATAAAGTCACGTAAAATATAATTAAAATACAGTGACAAGGAGATGATTTTTTTGGAAAATAAAAAAACTTCAGAAAGAATGCCAAAGGATTGGTCTGCGGCCTTTTATAATAGGAAACAGGCCGAAGAAATATTTAATAAATCAGCGGAAACATTTATAGAAGAACTGCCCGTTGGAATTAAGGGGTTTCTAATTGCCGGCGCTGCAATTGATTTTGCGATTAATGAGATGCCGGTAAAATCTGCAGAAATTTTAGAAGCGGCAGAGAGGATGATACCGGGCATTGATTTCGAACCTGCAAGGCTTCTTATTCTTGCAACAAACGTAGCTGTCATTCAAGGGGTCGACAAAACCAGCCTTCTTGGCAGGCTTTCTGATTGTGTTAATGCAGCCTATGGGGGGATAAAAGTAACAATTCGTTGAATCAAGATAATGTCTGAAGAATCAGACCTCTTATCTTTTTTTGTTTTTATCGTTGTGATTCGCTCTAAAATATTTCTGTAAGGTAATAGATCGATATATTTTGTAATTTTTCTACTATCTTAAAAAATTTCTCAAGTCGTGGAGTAGCAGGTTTTAACCTGCGCGGCTGTCCTAAGCCGCTAAACCTTCGCAATCGCATATTCTATTTGCATAGGATAGCAGTGCAGACTAAAGTCTGCTACTCCGTGCGTAAGGTCACATTAGGATAGTGACGATTGAAATAATGCAAGGTCTTGACAAATTCGTCAAAGTATGCTATCATTGCCAGTTAAGTTGAGATGCTCTGTTCTTGCAATAATTACTTGCGAGGCGTAGCAGAAAGCCATTTTTAACGAGGTTTTCTATTTAAATATAGGGAGTTACTAAATTAAGCAATTAAATCAATAATCAAAAAATATGAAAAATTTAAAAAACGTGATTCTTTCATTGGTCTTGTTTGCTTCACTGCTTACGACTAATGCACAAGTATTAGCTTGTCATGATTGTGGATCCGATGACGATTCCTCTTACGACAGCAACTGGTACTTTGACGAAGATGCGGAGTGGTTTGATCACTCGTTCTACGATGATGGATGGTACAATGATGGGAAATATGTTCACGGTAACGATTGGTTCTTCGAAGAAGAGCTTCCGTGTGAAAAAGATGATGACAAGTGGGATGTAGAAGAAGTTATTATCTCTAATAGCTATGACTGTGGATGTGAAAAAGCCGATTATGAATGTGGCTGTGAAGATGCGAATCTTCCCGTTGCAACAACTGACACTCAATACGGAGACTACTACGCTTATCAGCAAGGTGCCGGCAGCAGTCAAGTTGAACTCCAGAAATGGACTTCAAGCAAATATATGCAACGGTACATCCCCGAAGGTGCGACTATCAGAGTCGAAGGCGGAGTGGATGTTTATATCGTTAAATATATCAACGGTAAAATGTTCAAAAGATTGGTGCTTAACCCGTCAGTGTTCGAAAATTACGGACACCTTCGTTGGGAAGATGTGATGAATGTGAGTCGGGACGCGTTAGACGCTTACACGACATCAGAAATGGTACGTTCAGAAGAGACCAGATTCGTATACAGACTTTTCCCGAATGGTGATCGTGGGACAAAGCGTATGGTAAAGTTCGGCGGTTGTTTCTGGAACCAGGTTGACCAAGACTCAATCTATCTCATCAACGGATTCGATGAGAGATCTTACACCACTGCTTCGGTATTGGAGTAAGAGATGAAATCATCCGAAAGAAAAGACAGCAGCGATGCTGTCTTTTTGTATCGGACTATCAGGTAATAGGTTAATACATTTTGTGATTTTTTCTATCTTAAGGAATGTCTAAAATCATGGAGTAGCGGGGTTCATCCCGCGCGGCTATCCCAAGCCACTAAACCTTCGCAATCGCACATTCTATTCACATGGGATAGCAGCGCAGGTTAAAACCTGCTACTCCGTGCATAAAATCACATTATGTATTATATCCGTGACGGTATCAGACTATCAGACATTGACAATTTGTAAATATTGATGTACACTCGAGATACTTTTGATATTTAAAATATAGGAGGAAACGAATTGAAAAAAACCGGATTTGTAGCAATAGGTCTTTTTCTGGTCGTATTTTTATCGATCAGCGGATGTGTAGAGGAAAAGACAATTTATGTCGATAGAGTCACGGGACAGGAAATCTCTGCTCCGAACATATGTGAAAATATTGAGACCCCTTGTGCTGATGATAGACGTGAATTTTATGATCAGTCCGCTGTGTCAGAAAGCACAGTTTATAGCTCTGAATATCTGAGTGTTGAGAAGGGACATTATAATTTTCAGAAAGGAGATTATAATGTGATTGGAGACGAATACAAAGGATTTTGTCTTCCCGATGCTCGGGTAGATTTCAAGAAGAAGCAGGTCGTAACTAAATTGCGCTTTAACCAAAAGACTGCGCTCGACAGCTTTAAATGGCAAATTAACAAAAACGATGGTTCGTCGGTGTCAGAGCATTATGAGAAGTTTGATAATGACATAATCTTTCAGAAAGGGGAGACTGTCAGAGTAATAGTATCTCCGAGTCTGGATGCAGCACCAGATAGGACTTTCCTTCTTTCCGGATACAACGATGATAATGAAATTTTTGTCGTTGAATGCGGGATCGATAATAGTGGAATTCATATTGAGGAGGTCTTTAATCCAGAAGTAAAGTGGTCTTAATTTTTTAAAGCTCCGTTATTTCGGAGCAAACCAATTTTTTAAAACGGCAAAAAGCTGTTTTTTTTAATTTGTGCAGTCGATATGTTTTAGTCGAGTTAAAAGATAAAAGACATTATTTTATTTGTCATTCCGGAATTTTTGTTACTGCGAAATATCCGGAATCCAGCGACTATTCGAGACAAAATACTATGCCTCAGCTGCATAATGCCAATTTAATTTAATATGTGACATAATGATTTTACTTTTATTCCCTTTTATCTACCGATCAGGTCGAGGGCAGGCTCCGTAGGGATCCTCTAACCCATTTACTGCTAAAAGAGTAGATATCATGATATTGATAAGGGGACAAGGGGTTCTTACCAGAATGACAAAAACGATGGTTTTATAGTAGGAGATATCATTTGGCAGGTTTGATAAAGTAGTTCTGAGAGTTTACGCTTTGCTCTTAAAGAGAGTATCTTATTCAAATTTGGTATAATCACGTATTATCTTTTTAGTAATAGGACCCCGGATATTTGCTTTGCAGATTCTGGGATTACAGATTGCAAAAGAATGAAAGTTTAATTAAATTTTTGTCGGGTTTAATTCCTCGCTCCTTGGGACGATCCGAGTAAATTCCGATTGGATACCTCGTCCTCTTGCGGCGGGGTGATTCATTTAAATTTAAAACAAAGATAAACCGCGGGAGGTGCAGGTATGTCGGTAGGATTATCCGGTTGCCATAGGGACTTTTTTATGCTATAATGGGTTGTACAAGTGGAACAGAAGGGTGTTTAAAAAAATAAACACGGATGACTATGTCATATAATAAATTTGGAGTTTTTGATTTCGACGGGACGATTGTCGATACCATGCCGACGTATTTCAGCCTTTCCTCGGAGATTATGGAGAATGAATACGGGTTGCCGGGCGAGGAATTCCAGACATATTCGAAACATTATACGGGGATGCCGATGGAGGAGCTTTTTACACGCTTTTTGAAAGGCCACAATAAACCTACGAACAAGGTTCGAGATAATCTGCAAGATTTTTTTGATATAGTGAATGCTCGCGACTTCCCGCTTATAGAGGGTGCGCGCGAGGCGATAGAGGATGTCTATCGGAAAGGTTTCAAGCTTTTTGTTTCCACAGGCTCGGAGACGAAGAAAACGAAAGAGAGGCTGGAGAAACTGAACTTGCTCAAATATTTTTCTGTGGTGTACGGTTCTTCCGAGATCGAGAAGGGGCCGGAGCATATCGAGGATTTTGCCAAAGCTTCTCAGGTGAGCTTGGAAGATTTTGCCAAGAATTCATTCATGCTCGGAGACGGGCCGGGTGATATAAAGCTCGCCAAGACTTGTAAGATGAAAGCGTTGGGAGTAGCGCATACTTTCTCAAGCGATTACCTGATGCAGGCTGGTGCTGACCGGGTGTTCGAGAAGATCAGGGAGGTAGAAAATGCGGAATTGATTTAGTGTCGGGATTATTATCAAGAGTTGCTTGATCCGAAGACGCCGATTCAGTGCGTCTTTTTTGTGCGGAGAATTTTTGCGGGGAGGATATAGTGTTGTCACTAAGGTGTCATTGCGAGGAGGAGGCCTTTGCGACGACGCGGCAATCCCGTGGCTATGCGGAAGAAGCGTAATATATTGTCAGACGTATTGTAGTAACGGGATTGCCGCGTCGGAGTACCTCCTCGCAATGACACGCTGTATAGTAACGGGATTGCCGCGTCGAAAAGGGCACAAGATATTGTGCCCCTACAATTTGCAATGACACATTTGAAAATTATCAATAATTTATAAAAATATGGTAAAAAAAATTAAATACATAGTTACTGATCTGAACGGTACGTTGGTGGATGCAATGCCTACCTATACGCGGGTTTTTTGCGACGTTCTGAAACGGCGTGCGGGGTTGGAGTCGCCGGAGATCGCCAAATATTCCATCGCCGCGACCGGTAAGGCTTGGGACGAGCAGTTCGCCGCTGTTTTGGAAATGCACGAGCAGCCCAAAGGAGTGGTGCCGGAGTTGATGGGAGAGTTTTGTGAGCTCGTCAATCAAGAAAAATATTCTCTCTATCCGCAGGTGGAGGAGCTTTTACAATTTTTCAAGGCGAAGAACTATAAAGTTTTCGTTACCTCAGGCAGCGGCACGGGGGCGATGATCAAACGTATCTATGAATTGGGGATTTTCCCTTACGTTGATTTCATCCTCGGTTTCGATGTTTATAAGAAAAGCCCGAAGCACATCGAGATGTTGGCGGAGAAAGAAGGGATGAATGTGAAAGACTTTGCCGAGCAGGCGGTCTATTTCGGTGATGGACCGGGTGATATGCAAATTGCGGACATTTGTAATATCTATACCATCGGAGTAGCCCAGTCGGTCAGTCCTGAGATACTCAAAGAAGCCGGAGCGGATCTGGTGATTGAGAAGATCGGCGAGGCGATGGATTTGAAACTGGACAAGCTGAAGAAGTGATACGATATGTTTCTCTGAGAAACGGCTATAATTTTCTTCTTGGGGAATATCTTTTGTTTAAAGGGAATTGCACTTCAGAATAGAGTCTAAGCTCTTGTCGTTGACAGCCGGTTATAATAATGATATGCTGGACAGTTACCGATTTGTCCAAAAGAGATATAATCGGGGCGAAAAACAGAATCAATCGCTATAAGAGGGTGATAGATAATGAAAAAAAATATACGATTGATATTTCTCGGTACGATATCATTGCTCGTTGGATTCCTCGTCTGCTGGCATTGTTTTACGGTCTATCCGGCGGATACTTTGGGCGATAAAAGTCTCCCGGAAGAAGAGGGTGTACCTGAGAGACGTATAGCGGAATTTGCAGAGATAAACCGACTTGATTCAGGTGAAATAAGTTGTGCCATAAATATTATTGGTAATGTTTCTCATTCCGAATATCATGCAGACGGTTTGGATTATGTCCAGATTGAAATCAAACAGCAGGACCAAAATAGTAATGCTACTCTTTTGTTAGCAGTGTGTCCCGAGGATATGGTAAACATTCGAATTCCGGTAAATAAACCGGAATCGATGTATATAAGAATCGGTCGAACAGGGAACTATAGGATGAGATTGTTGTCTCTGCAACCTACTCTGCCCAGTGCAGATTCTATGAGTTGGAACGAATCATTTAAGGAGGTCGGTATTGTCCGTCAGTAAAAGAATAAATATTTATACCTTTTTTTCGAAGAAGGTTTTTTCTTGCCTAATTTTCAAAATGGTCTATATTGTAAATAACAAAAACGGCATATCTGATAGGGAGGATATCATGCCAAGCAATGTAGGTGCAGAGCCAGGCTATCCTAGTGCCGATGTAGGCATAGAGGGTTTTGGTAGAAAAATAGGAGGATCTTTCGAGCCAAAGAAATATATCGTCAGGGTGCCCGATCTTTCGCCAGTGGCGATAGTTAGAGCGAGTGAGGTTCTACCTATCTGAATAAAAAACAATTTCAATTTTTTTAAAGTCCGAAGAAATGCGGGCTTTTTATTATGTAGTCCGGGTAAAATAAAAAGCGGTCTGATAAGGGTTCAGGCCGATGTTTGATGATTAAATTCTCGGGACCGGTTTTTGAAGTTTGTCCAATTTTTATAGAACGGATCTGACTATACGGCTCGCCACTCTTTTATCTTTTAGAGCTTGTATTAAGAGGACAAAAAAGACGTTTCGCAGCGGTCCCATTTTTATGATGACGTCCATCGCTTTATTTTGTATTTTTTTAGTCTGTAACAGCGCTGTAATCTCCTTCGCTTCATAATTTGCGTTCATTATGGTTTTTGCTACCGCTGTGCCTGAGACAAGAGCCGGATAGATTCCTTCGCCTGTCGGTCCGGAAGCAAAACCGGCCGCATCACCTGCGAGAAAGATGTTGTCGAATCTATATCCCCGATAGTCGTAGTTGATCGCATAGCCTTGGCATGTTCCATCTGAAACATCTACGTCGTTTTTTGGAGCCATTCGAGGAAGTTTGTTCTCAGTTTTTTTGCGGATAGATGGCGAGGGTCGCACATACACCCGATAGACGCATAGCCTTTGTGCGGGAATATCCATGCATACCACGCGGCGAAAAGTCTTGAGTCGAAGAAGATTTCCAGCTTCTCATATTTTTCGGTCGGGATGATATATTGGATGGCGATGGCGATCTGTTCGGTTTTGATATCGAGATATTTCCTGACACTGGAAAAAGATCCGTCCGCACCAACCAGATATTTATATCCGAAGCGAGAAAAACCGTTGACCGTCACACTTTTTTTGTCGATTTTGGTTACCTTGCACCCCGTCCTTATTGTCACACTCTTTGCGTTCTTCAGTTTGTCCAGTTGCCAGTCTGCCAACATCTTCCGGTCGATGGTGGCTATCATAACAGCATCATCTTCTTTCTCTATACCGAATAGCGGAGTATGCAGACTTATCTTTTTGAAGCTGCAATCCAGGATCTTTTCGGGAATCTCGAATTGTGTCAGTCCTTTGCGAGTCAGCCCGCCGGCACAGACCTTGGGTCCGATGATATTGTTCCGTTCAAGGACCAGAACTCTTAATCTACTTTTTTTTGAAAGTTCGAGAGCGCAGCTCAATCCTGCTGGCCCCGCACCGATGATTATAACGTCATAATCGTCGCCTGGCGTTTTCATCTGATTCCCCCCCCCTTGTTTTCTTAAAATATAATCGTTTTTATATTTTATTAAAATGCAGTCGGAATAGTTTTTGTTTTGCAGTCCTACTTTTTCATAGGATACCAAGGATAGAGATTTTCGGCAACGCGGGGCAATCGGTACTCAATTTGTATTTTAAACTTTATCGGGGTATAAAATATTGCACCCTTGCATTGCGCAATGGCAGGTTTGATCGAGTGCGTAACTTTTATCACGATACAACATCTGATGTAGCATACATGCGTAAGATTGATAAGAGGTGGTCTTGCTTCTTCGGAAATCCGGAGGTTGCGGAAGCTATCGTTATTTTGCCATTAGTAGACTGGGGCAATCCGACAAGTCGTCTCTAGATAAAAAGCAGTTTTACTCTTTCACAAAGTCCGGAAGCAATAAGGGCTTTTCCTGTCGGCAAAAAATTTCCATTTTTGGCGTTCTGCGTAGATTCTACCTTGAACTGCAATTTTTCCCTTCAACAAAAACCTCGTAAGGGGTTAAATAGCCAAGTCTTTTTCTGGGACGATTGTTGATAAGCAGAACGGCTTTATCAACGTCCATTTGTGTC
>JAQVBZ010000016.1 GCA_028690055.1 Minisyncoccota bacterium
CGAATGAGAAGTTGTTCGATAGTGTTTCATATGCCAACATTCTACATCTTATCCATAAGGTGTCAAACTGAAGTCTTCGCCTTAAAGGCGAGGGATTTTCTCCCATTCCCCGAGGAGGACATTAAAAGGTTGAAAAAGGGCGAGATAGATTGCGTGGCGTGCTGGAAGCTGGACCGGCTTGCTAGAAACCCTATAGACGACGGAATGATAAGCTGGCTATTGCAAAGAGGCATTATTAAGAAAATCATAACTTCTGACCGTGTATATTATCCGCACGACAACATTATGATGATGTCGTTTGAATTTGTGATGGCTAATCAGTACGTAAACGACCTATCAAGGAACGTAAAGCGTGGGCAAAATTCAAAATTAGAAAAAGGAGTTTGGCCTGGTATTGCTCCCATCGGATATCGTAACAATAAAAAAGAACATACGATTGTAATGGATCCGGTTAGAGCGCCCATTATCCGGAAAATATTTGAGCATATGCTAACAGGCGCATATACTCCTCCGCAAATACTGGATAAAGTAAACAATGACTGGGGGTTCCAGAGTCTCAAAAGGAAGAGGTCGGGGGGAAGAAAAATGAGCATGAGCACTATTTATAAGACCCTGCACAACCCTTTTTATATGGGCTGTATCCAGTATGGTAACAAAATCTATCCAGGCACCCATAAACCAATTGTAACTAAGACGGAATTCGAAAGAGTCCAGCAGATACTTGGTGGAAATACGGAAGTATTGAAGCATAAGAAGGAATTCTATTTCAATGGGATAATCAAATGCGATATTTGTGGACATCGGGTTACCGCCGAGCATAAAATCAACCGCTTCGGAAGCGAGTATGTTTATTACCACTGCAGCCACCGTCATCGCCGTGGCAATTGTGTGCAGCCTAGCGTGGAAGAAAAGAATCTAGTGGAACAAGTTGATGACCTACTAAAACAGGTTCACCTGCCGGAAAATTATCTGAACTGGGCATTAGATGAGGTAGAAAGACAAAGTGAACTGAAAGGAAGTGACAATAAGATAATTGCAAAATCTATAACAGAATGCATCGAGGAAAATAAAAAGAAGCTGGAAAGGCTCATGGACATGAAACTGAATGACATGATAAATGACGATGAATATTGGGAAAAGAAAAATAATATTATACAGGAAAACAAAGACTTACAAAACAGGTTTGCACATAAAACCAATGATTCCAACGAATGGATTGAGCTTACCAAAGATACCTTTAGGTTTGTAACTTATGCGCGTGCCTGGCTTAAAAATGGAGGCAAAGAGGAAAGAAAAAAGATCCTTTTGGGCCTGTGTTCGAACCCTATGATCAGAGACAAAAAATTGCTTGTTTTACAGGAAAGACACATCGAAATCGTCAAAGTTAAAATGAATCTTCTTCGAGGCCTTAAAGGGGTGTTCGAACCCCTCAGTATTACCTATACTAAGCGAAAAACAACGCCCGAAGACGTTGCCTTTTCCACGATGCAGGAGCTGAGGGAATCGAACCCCCGCCGTCGGTTTTGGAGACCGAAGTTCTACCTCTAAACTAAGCTCCCATACTCTCAAATGCTTATTTATTGTAACTGAAAAGATTATAAAAGTAAATGATTTGCCGTCCTGGAATAGCGGGTTTTAACCCGCGTCGCTGTCCTATGCAGGATAAAACGAATGGTTTGCTTGGGATAGCCGCGCAGACTTAAGTCTGCTACTCCTCAAATTTAACACTTTTATTTAACGCTGCCAGTTTCTAAATATCTTTCCACTCCCTCCAGAAATCCTCTGGTGAAATATTTCGAGGCAGGTTCTGACTTGAGGTCTAGCCATTTGTAGCCGATGTGCTCGTCTGAAATTTGGATATCTCCTCCCAAGTACTTTGCCTTGAATAAAATCATAAAAATACAATTCTCCCTGTCCAGCGTCTCAGAAAAATAAACATTTTTGCAGATAGAAACCGGATGCAAGTCGACCTCATACTCCACCGCTCCCCCGACTTCTTCTGCCATCTCCCGAGCGATGATTTCCTCGTAAGCCAGTTCCAGTTCATCGGAGTTTATCCTTCCACCGGGAAAATCATAGAAACCCGCGAGATACCCCTCGTTGACACACTTAAGACCGAGGATTTCTCCCCATTCATTTTCCAAAATGAGCTTGAGGCTGATATGGAAAGAATGCGGTGTGCTTTTTGGTGTTTCGTCTTGCATAATTTTATCATAATGATAGACAGTCTTTTCTTAATATAATATTAAGTGAGATATGGCAACGGGATTGCCGCGTCGGAGCACCTCCTCGCAAAGACAAATACACATACTAAAAACAAAAACGACGTATAAAAGTCGTTTGTGTCCATACCAGACAATTACTTGCCTTTCAACTCTACGTGCTTAGTATGCTTGCGACAAAAAGCGCAGTGCTTCAAGAGTTCCAATTTTTCCTTAATCTTCTTCTTATTCTTAAAAGTATTGTAAATACCTTTCTTGCACTCGGTGCATTGCACTCTAACCAGATTATCCTGTGACATATTTCTTATAATTAAATAAATATACTCTCTCTGGAGCCGTTGAGCAGATTCGGACTGCTGACCTATTCCTTACCATGGAATTGCTCTACCAACTGAGCTACAACGGCAAAATAGTTCATTGACACAGCTTATAGCTGGAGCCGGCTGTCAGATTCGGACTGACGACCTACTGTTTACAAAACAGTTGCTCTACCACTGAGCTAAGCCGGCTGAAACACTTAAACAGTATAAACTACTTTTTTTGATTTGCCAACCCTTTTTGCAAAATATTACTTGCCCTTCTTTTTCATCTTTTCCATCAGCTCAATCACCTTCTGTTTGGCTTTGGTATAAGTCGGGTCAATCTTCACGATCTGACTAAAACAAGCCAGCGCATCCTCGTAATTGCGACGCTTGGAATAGATAAGTCCCAGTCTCCAGTAAGCCTTGATATCAGCGGGGTTATGCATCAATAGTTCGATACATTCTTGTTCTTTCTTGGTCCTTATCTTCTCCTCTTCGACGTTCTCCGTCGGTTTTACCTCCTTTTTGTCCTTCTTGGTTTCTTCGCTCTCTTCGACAATAACAGTCTCTTCCGGTTCCTCCATCCTTTCCGCCTCAACTTTTATCTCAATTTCTTCGGCCATAATATCCACTTCTTCCGTTACGATTGCTTCAGGTAAAATCTCAGCTGAAACAGTTTTTTCCTCAGTCTCAATAGATACGGTCTTATCACCAAGCAGCATTTTCTCTTTCGGCACAAAAGAATCGGCGTTTTCTGTATGTATATCCAAGGTCTTATCCTTTTCCGCTTCCTTGTCTGTTGCCGCAGGCACCACTTCTTGTGCCTTGTTCTTTTTTCTGTATGCACCTTTACCGCTCAAAAATCCCGACAATCCTTTCACCTCTTTGCTACTAAGTACGTTCTTCTCCGTAATAGATGCCATATCTTTCAGATTCTCGATAGACTTCACATTCTTTTTTCGCAGCCGTTCCAACGTCGCCACCATTTTACCATCCAATTTCATAATGATAATCCGAACACGCCGCAAAAACTTTTCGAGCCATAACCAAAAATCCGCCATCTTCTTCTGATAGTTTTCTTTATTTATCCTGCGCACGGCTCTTCTGTACAAATACAAAAACTTCTCCTTTTCCTCCTTCTCCTTTGCGCTTTCTTCTAGAAAGATCTCTTCCCGAGCCGCCGCCTCTTTCACTTTTGAGAAATTCCTCCCTACAATAAAAAGGATTCCGGCGATCGAAAAAATTATAATCAGTTGAGGCAGTAAATCGAAATCCATAATTTTTTGTATTTATTTCTTAACTTTCTTTATCGAAGTTTATATCATCGAGAGAAAGTCTTTTCTTACTCTTGTCTTCGAATTCCACAGTAACTTGGCGCAACATAATATTCTTATCTGTGACGATACCTCGTTTATTGCCCCATTTCACCGCTTGTCGGTCATATGGAAAATTCTGCAGTTCTTTTCGATATTGCTCGGACTCAAAGCTCAGGCAGCAACGCAAACGGTCGCACAATCCTGAAAGCCGATCGCTCCCTCTCTGCCCCATCTGTTGTGTACGTGCGTCTTCTATGGTGACACTTTGCAGCGCACCCGAAAAATTCATACAGCATAGCCTCCGTCCACATGCACCAAAGCCGCCCTTGCCCTTCGCTTCGTCACGAGACCCTATCTGCTGGAGACGGATCGAACGTTGGAATTGTTTGGAAAGATCCTTGACCAACTCACGGAAGTCCACTCTCTTTTCCGCGATGAAAGAAAAGGTCACCTTTCCTCCATCGAAACTGAAATGCGCGTCCACGATTTTCATCGAGAGATTGCGCCTCTTTACCATGTCCCGGCAAGCCTTCACTGCAGCCGACTCTTTCTCTTTATTTCGTTCACATATTTCCAAATCCGAAGAATTTGCCTTACGGATGATATGGGCGGTTTCCTTGTCGTCCTGCGACTTCACGTTAATTTTCTGTACCAGGGCACTGTCTATACCCGAATCGAAATTAACGATAACGATATCTCCCGCTTCGACTTTCCAGTTATTGGTATCAAACACACTCGCATCATCCCAGCTAAAAATTTTAGCACTAATATTCATAAGTGATCCCATTATAAAGATATCTGCGAATTATTGGATTTCCAATTTGACGAATTTCTTTATCTTTACGTTTTCCCCAAATTTGGCAATTTTCGAAGTCAAAAGTGCGCCAACAGTCATATCGGGATCCTTTACAAAGGGTTGAGTCAAAAGACAAAGCTCTTCGAAATGTTTCTTAAGTTTGCCTTCGATCATCTTTTCGATGATATCCGCAGGCTTATTCTCATCTTTAACGCTCTCGATAATCTCTTTTTTCTTAGCCTCAACTACAGCTGAATCGACATCTTCCATACTGACATAGACAGGATTCATCGCCAAAATGTGCATAGCGACATCGTGGGCAAAGTCCTTGAACTCGTCGCCACGCGCCACAAAATCTGTTTCACAGTTGATTTCCACCAATACGCCTGATTTTCCGTCCGTGTGGATATATGAGCCGATAAAGCCCTCAGCAGTATCGCGACCGCATTTCTTGTCGGCAATCTTCGAACCGCTCTTCTTCATCACATTCTTTGCCTCATCGAAATTTCCCCCGGTTTCTTCCAGCGCTTTTTTGCACTGCATCATACTGGCCCCGGTCATCTCACGAAGTTTTTTAACATCTTGGGCTGAAATCATATATTTAAATCTTATTTTGTTAAAATAATTTGCTAACTATTTTTTCTTTCCTTCAATGATGGCGTTAGCTATCACGTTGGTGATGAGCTCGATCGAACGGATTGCGTCATCATTAGCAGGAATCGGATAATTGACGTGAATCGGATTGGTGTTGGTGTCGGTAATCGCGATAATCGGCACTTTTTTGGCAGCAGCTTCCAGAATCGCAGTCTCTTCTTCTATGATATCTACGACAAAAACCGCATCAGGAATCCGGTTAACTTTTCTGATTCCACCGAATTTGATTTCCAATCTTTTCATTTCACGTTCGATTTCACGAACTTCTTTCTTGGTATACTTTCTTTCCAGCTCGCCGCTTTCTTTCTGCTCAACCAGTGATTCCAAACGCTTCTTGCCGATCAGAATCTTGTCGAAATTAGTGAAAGTCCCGCCCAGCCATCTCTCGGAAACGTAAGGCATCTCACACTTCTTGGCCGCAGCTTCGATGATTTTGCTAGCCTGCCTCTTGGTACCGACAAAAAGGACAATACCGTCTTTCTCACTGATCTTTCTGGCAAAATCTGCCGCTTCCGCCAGTTTACCCTTGGTCTTGCTGAGATCAATGATACTGATACCGTTTCGCACGCCAAAAACATACTCATCCATCTTAGGATGTTTCTTGGATTTCTTGTGACCAAAGTGGACGCCGGCTTTCAGCATATCCATCATACTGATCTTAGTTTTCTCTTCTTCCATTTTAAAACCTTTCTAATGTGCCTGCTCACCACCGCTTTTTATCTCTAAAAATTATAAGAGACAAGGACTGAAGCCTTTTCGGTGACTGCAAACGCTTTGCCTTAAAGGCAAAATTAACTGTTTAATTGATAATCCTTGCGGACCTTTTCTAATTGGCAGTATAACACAAGCTTATATAATTGCAAGAACCTTGAGGATTGTCCTATACTTGACATTTTGTCTTTTATATGATATAAATAGTTAGCGCCATAATATTGGCTGATCTTTAAAAATAACAAAGAGCAAGGAAGTGTAAAAGTGAGCAAAAATCCATATCTACCAGATTCTCTTGTTGAAGAATATTTTCTCGAAAAATAGGTTATCGCCGTTAGAAGGTTTTTGGAAAAACAAGAAGGAAAGACAGGAGGTCAGGCGAAGGATAAAGCCTTGCCAATCAAGAAAAACACCGTGAAAATTCCAGAAGGCCTGTCGGAGAAAAGCGGTCTATGTCTCCTGCAAGAATTCCTTGCATCGTTGCCGCCTGGATAGGATCCGGCGCATCACCGTCAGTTTTGGACAAATATTAATCTTACCGCAGTTGCGCCAGCAAATCCTAGCGCTTATTTTTTGCTTATTTACTGTCGACGCACTGACAAATACTTTTTTGTATTGAATTTACGAAGGCAAGGCTGCTTTGTGATTATATTTATTAGAAGGCCTTTTATAAAACCCCTTGCAAAATCCTAAAATCTCTGTTAGAATGCATCTGCAAGTCAAGAAGGCAGTTTTTTTATTTTAATATAATCTAATTTTAGACGAAACAGTATGAAAAAGGATATCCACCCAAAATATCAGGAATGTACCGTTAAATGTATCTGTGGCAATACTTTTGTAACCAAATCCACCCTCGACAGTGTCAATGTCGAAGTTTGTGGTGCCTGTCACCCCGTCTACACCGGCAAGCAGAAGACTGTTGATTCCACCGGAAGAGTAGACCGCTTCAAGAAGCTTCTCGAAAGAAAGCAAGACGAAGTAGTATCCAAAAAAGACAAAAAAGAGAAGAAGGCTATCGCCAAGAAGGAAAAGAATTCTGAAAAATAGCTTTGTTTTAGCATATACCCAAGCCCCATTTTTGATGGGGTTTTATGTATCTAAATATCAACATGAAAGAAAAATTAGAGCAGATCAAAAAAGAATTCCAAGGCGTTACGGCAGAACTCAGTAAGCCTGATGTCACAAGCGACGTCGAACGTTTTAAAAAAATCAGCAAAGAAGAAAGCAAGCTGCGCCAGATTGTCGAGAAATACGACGCTCTTTTGAAAGTGGAAAAAAGCATCAATGAAAATGAAGAAATTCTCAAAGCGGAAACCGACGAGGAACTCCTGTCGATGACCAAAGAAGAAAACGAACAGCTGGAATCAAAAAAAGAGCTTCTGGAAAAGGAGCTGGAAGCGATGCTCATTCCCAAGGATCCGCGAGACGAGAAAGATGTTATCGTAGAAATCCGCGCCGGAGCCGGCGGGGACGAAGCGGGACTATTTGCGGCGGAGCTTTTCCGAATGTACGGATTCTATGCAGAGAGAAAAGGATGGAAAACTGTCATCTTGAATTCCAGCATCAATGACGTTGGCGGCTTCAAAGAAGTCATCTTCGAAATCAACGGGCAGGATGTATTCGGCAAGATGAAATACGAAAGCGGTGTCCACCGCGTACAGCGCGTGCCGGAAACGGAAAAGCAAGGACGAGTGCAGACCTCGACAGCTACAGTAGTGGTACTTCCTGAGGCTGAAGAAGCTGACATCGAGATCCGCAACGAAGACATCAGGATAGATGTATTCCGTTCTTCTGGACCTGGAGGACAGAGTGTCAACACCACCGATTCGGCGGTCAGACTGACCCACACCCCCTCCGGATTGGTCATCTCCTGTCAGGACGAAAAGTCTCAGCTAAAGAACAAAGCGAAGGCAATGCAAATCCTCAGATCGAGACTCTTACAATTCGAAGTGGAAAAACGCGAGAAAGAAGCGACAGACGTGCGCCGCACCCAAATCGGCACAGGAGATCGCAGCGAAAAAATTCGCACTTATAATTTTCCCCAGGATCGCATCACCGATCATCGCATCAAGGAAAGTTGGCACGAAATCGAGAGCGTCCTGCAAGGAGATCTTGATGACGTCATCGAAGCGCTGATTCAGGCGGATATTGCGAAGAAAAAAGAGATAAAATAAGTTGCGATTTGAATATAAGGCAAAAAAACAGGCTGTAAAAAGCCTGCTTTTTGTATTTATCTCTCTTAACTGTCGTACTTGTACAAGTTAGATAATTCGCTGACAAAACACAACATAAATTTCATCTATATGATATTTTTCGTGTGTCATGCCGGGCTTGACCCGGTATCTTCGTTATCTTTCGCTTTGACTTTGCTATAGCACTTAATCGTTATACTCCGTAGATTCCGGATATTTCGCAGTAACGAAATTCCGGAATGACAAATATCGTGGATTCGATAACTGAGAAGCCTTCTTCTAAATATTTTACATAAATACTGTCAGCGAATTGAGCAACTCGTACAATAACGAAATTTCGTTAATACGAAATATCCGAAACCCCTGTACCATGCAAAAATAAGCTAAAAGAAAATAAAAGACTGTCCTTACAGAATCAAAAGGATAGTCTTTACGATATTATTAAAACTAATGATTCGTTAGGAACGACTAAAAGGGCAGGCATCTATTTCAAAACGCCCTTAATCGCCTTCCCCGTCAGCGAATTTCCGTTTTGCGCAATTTCTTCCGGTGTGCCAGTGGCAATGATTTCCCCTCCTCCGGTGCCACCACGAGGACCGAGGTCGAGGATGTAGTCGGCAGATTTGATGACATCGAGATTGTGTTCAATGATTAGCACGGTGTTTCCAGCATCCACGAGACGATTTATTATGTCCAAAAGTTTCTTGATGTCGTCAAAATGAAGTCCGGTGGTCGGTTCGTCAAGGATATATATGGTTTTGCCAGTAGCGCGCTTGCTCAGTTCGGCAGCCAACTTGATACGCTGCGCCTCGCCTCCTGAAAGGGTAGTTGCGCTCTGCCCCAGATGAATATACCCCAAACCCACATCTTGCAATACGAATAGAGGATCGGCAATCTGCGGAATGTCCTTGAAAAATTCCACCGCCTCAGCTACCGTCATATTTAAAACCTCGGAAATATTCTTTCCCTTATATTTAATTCTCAATGTTTCTGAATTATATCGCCTGCCCTCGCAAGTCTCGCAAGGAAGATAGACATCCGGCAAGAATTGCATCTCAACCTGGATAAGCCCGTCGCCTTTGCAGACTTCGCAACGACCGCCTGAAACATTGAAACTGAATCTGCCCGGCTGATAACCTTTTTCTTTGGCCTCCTTTGTCATTGCAAAAAGATCCCGTATGCGATTAAAAATCCCCGTGTAAGTGACCGGGTTGCTACGCGGCGTGCGGCCGATAGGCGACTGGTCGATCTGTATCACTTTGTCGAGATATTCCATTCCTTCGATTTTCTCGCACTGTCCCGGCTTTTCCATCGAGCGATTCAGTTTTCGCGCCAGACTTTTATATAGGACTTCATTGACCAGTGTAGATTTCCCCGACCCGCTGACCCCCGTCACGCATGTAAAAACTCCCAGTGGTATACTGGCACTTACATTTTTAAGATTATTTTCCTTGGCTTTCGTAACGGTCAGGAATCTCTTGCCGATTTTCCTGCGGAATTTCGGAATATCTATCTTCTTCCGACCGGAGAGATAATCTCCTGTCAATGATTTCTTGTCTTTCAAAATCTGGGCATAAGTCCCCGCGAAGACTACTTCCCCTCCGTGACTGCCCGCACCTGGACCGATATCCACCAGATAGTCCGCCTCGCGCATCGTTTCTTCGTCGTGCTCGATGACAATAAGAGTGTTGCCCAAATCACGCAAGTGCTTCAGGGTATCGAGAAGTTTGCGATTATCGACCGCATGCAAACCGATAGATGGCTCATCCAAAATATATAGAACCCCCATCAGTGCCGTACCGATCTGCGAGGCCAGACGGATGCGCTGAGACTCCCCTCCCGCCAATGTGCGACCGGCACGATTAAGAGTAAGATAATTAAGGCCCACATCGTTCAAAAAACCCAGACGATTCTTTATTTCGCTTACGATCTTTTCCGATAAAAGTTTTTCTCGCTTGGTCAAAACTACCTCCTGAAAAAAAGTAAGGGCATCGGTAACAGACATATCAGAAATCTCCGCGATATTTTTGCCATTAATCTTTACCGCTAAAGCATTAGTATTCAGTCGCTGACCATCACAAAAACTACAAGGCGCATCGTTCATATATTTCTCGATTTCCTCACGTACCTTGGGCGACTCCGATTTGAAATACCGCCGCTTCATATCGGGAATCACACCGGAAAAATTCAGATTAAAAACCTGTGTGCGGCCCTTCATCCCGAGACGCACTTCAATCTTTTCAATCTCTCCGCTTCCATACAGAATCTTGTCAATCTTATCCTGCGATATATCTTTGACGCGCGTCTTGAGCGGGATTCGATATTTCTCAGCCACAGCTCGAAGCAGAGCACCGTAATAATTGTTACTCTTATGACTCCAGGGCAAAATCGCCCCTTCTTCAATAGTTTTATTCTTATCGGGAATTACCAGAACAGGATCGATTTCTTTCTTACTGCCCAAGCCATTGCATTCCGGACAAGCGCCGAACGGACTGTTGAAAGAAAAAAGTCGCGGCTCAATTTCAGGAAAACTGAACTCACAGTTAGGACAAGAAAGCTGTTGATTCATAGTAATTTCTTTTTTCCCAACCCCTATTTTTACTAGTCCGTCAGAAAGACTTACCGACCTTTCGATATCTTCGAATATCCTTCCCAGATTGTCATTATTTATTACGATTTCGTCTATAAAAACATCGATATCGTGCATCTGGTATCTCTCCATATCGATTTTCTCATCCAATCGCACCAGCTTACCGTCAATGCGAGCCTTGATATATCCACGCTTGTATAACTCGTTGAGTGTCTGCAAATACTCCCCTTTGCGCCCCCGCACTACCGGTGAAAAGATGGTGATTTTCTTCCCCTCGCCGATTTCCAAGACTTTCTCGGTCATCTGCTCGATAGTGAGCGCCATAATCGGTTTGCCGCATTTTACACAGTGAGGCACACCTACTTTGGCATAAAAAAGCCGCAGATAGTCATAGACCTCGGTAATGGTTCCCACCGTCGAGCGCGGATTGTGCGAGGCAGATTTTTGCGAGATGGAAATCGCCGGCGACAACCCCTCGATATAGTCCACGTCCGGCTTTTCCATCTGTCCCAAGAATTGTCTGGCATAGCTAGACAGACTTTCCAGATAGCGCCGCTGCCCCTCGGCAAAAATAGTATCAAAAGCCAGAGTCGATTTTCCCGACCCCGAAATCCCCGTAAAAACGATGAATTTATCTCGCGGCAACTCCAAGTCTATGTTCTTCAGATTGTGTTCGCGCGCGCCCTTGATGATAATACTTTTCATAATGTATGTTTTACCTGAAACTATATATTACCTTATTCTCTAAACTTGTACAAGGGGAGGCACCCTGACCCACCTGCACTTCCTTTAGAATATTGTCTTGTGGATAATTACGGCAGATTCCCCTTTCGAAAGGGGAATCAAAATACATCGTATCGAAACTATTTTCCAAACCTGATCCGGGAATCCACCCTATAGCAAAAATCCGACCTGAAAGCCGAAATAACAATAAACCTTTTTAGCAAACGAATCATCCTACATATTCGTCCTAACTATGAGGTAGCAGGAAAGCATCAAAATGATCTGAATAATTAAAATATTCAAAGTCAAAATATATGATGCCAAGCGTTCAATCTTATAGAAAAACTGCCCGAGCAGGGAGTTGAGCAGGAACAGGATAGCGCCCACTGCTGGCAACGCGAACGCCATATAGTAGCCTCCCAAATAGTCCACACCGAAGAACAGATCATAATGCAAGATGACAGGATAATCACTCTCGATCCGATTAGTATAAAGATAAATCCACATAGTCAGATTTATAATCGCGCTCAAAAAAAGGGTTTGTGATATTTCCCTCTGTCGCCAATAAGGTTTCAGCGCAGTAATTTTTATACCAGAAAATAAAAACTTATTCAAAATAACAAGTCTTCTCAGAATAACTTTTACCAGGCTCTCTTTCTCTTGCATCCGATTATCTTAAACTAAAAAATATCAGAGATTATCAAACCGACTTCGTGCGTAATCAATACCACGATGATAGCAATCGAAACATGCTCAGCTATCATATGTCGAGCTTTCTCTCCTTGACTTCGCGCGATGGCAAAGCTGACCGCAGACAAAACAAATATCCCCCAGGCGATATTTACGATAACCGCCATATTCAAATCAAACAGTAATACCGGAATAACATAGGTCAGGGCATAAAAAAGCTTCGTGAAGAAAGTGGTAGCCGTCGCTTCCCAAACATGGTCTTTGGAATGTCCGTCTTTTGATTCTTCAGAAATATGTATTCCCAGCGCGTCGGACATCGCGTCCGCGATAGCAATCGTAATCAGCCCGCCAATCACTGCAGCTTTAGAAGATGTCCCGGCCGCCAGCCCCACCATAAGCCCCAAAGTCGTGATTGTTCCTGAAGTCAATCCGAAACATAAACCCGTTTTAATAGACTGTTTCATTCTGTTTGTTTATTACTATCTTGTAATACATTCTCATAATTCTACACTATATCGATTTTTCTGGCAACCGGATAATATTTCTGATCCACCCGTACTTCCTATGGTATGTTTCATCCGGATAAGTCCGGTAAATTCCACTCTCGAGAGAGGGAAGAGCTGTTATAGCGACAGCCATAATGTTACGATAGGCGTGTTGAATCGGCGAGTAGCTGACAATTTATATCCGATAAGCGTAATCGCTATGTAATCAGAGTTATGAGGAACAGGCTCCTACGCACACCGCACGCAACGCTCAGCCGATAAATATCTAGCCACTAAGAGATCTTTAGTCCAAAAATTCCTGCACAAAAATCTTACCATACGAGCCACCATCAATCACCCCGATACCGACGCGCCCAAAGAACGGATGCAGAATATTTTCCCTATGCCCCTTGCTATTCATCAATCCCTGATGTGCCTCTTCCAATCCCGGTGCATATGCCAGATTTTCTCCCGCCATCACAAAAGTGATATCATAATTCTTCAATCTTTCCGCCGGACCCTTCCCCTCCAGATCGATATGGGAGAATACGCCGTTTTCAAAAAGATATTTTCCGTAGTCACGAGCAGCCTGTCGAGCTTCTTCGTTCAGTGTAAGCAGCTTGAGGCCACGCGACTCTCTCTCCTTATTTACCATTACAAGCATCCGCTCTTCCTCTGCCGCATCTTCCGTTACTTCGAGCGATTTGAAACCCAAATCGATTTTTTCTTCCGAACCGGTTTTGATGCTCATAAAGCTGAAGTCATTGAGCGCGGTTCTGAGTATCTGACCGAAGACTTCTTCAAATCTGCCATTGGCCTTGATCGGATCGCCCTTAACAAAATTTCCGAATGTCGACTTCTCGAGCTGAGCTGTCATCATTCCCGGCAAAGTCAACGCGGTAAAGATAGACAACATCACAAAAACTGTCATCAGCCCATAGGATAAAGAAAGCATTACTCCCACAAGTCTTCGAAGAAAAAGATTATCACTTTCAAAATTCACACCTGACATCACGAAAAGAATACCGAAAAAATAGCCGAGTAGAAGTTTGAAAATGATAGTATTCAAGAAAAAACCGACAACGTTCGCGTAAGCGTTTGCGATTTGAAAATTATCACCGATCAATCCTGATGTAAACCGAAAGGTAAGGAACGATAGCGCCAATCCCATCGAAACACTAAAAAGAGCCGGAATCAGATCCGAGTTTTTTCTTCTTATTCCTCCCAATATCACTATGACTAGATAGAAGACAATGATCAGGTCGATAAAATTTCCTACCATAAAGGTTAAAATTATTTATATTACTCCCCATAACGCCGACTCTGTTCTCTTTCCTCGTGCCGAAACCTGTCGATAACCGCAAAGGCTACGTTATCATAGTGGTCCCCTACTCTTTCCAGATTGTGTAAGATATCCGTAAAATATTTTCCCGCTTCAGGAGAGCAAAGGCCTTCTTTAATACGCTCCTGATGATTTGCCGTTATCTTTTTTATAATTTCGTCTACCTTGTTCTCGTGCCTGATTATTTCATTGGCGAGTTTCGGATTGTTCTCGTCAAGAGCTTTGATTACCAAGTTCTGCATAATTTTCAGCTTGCCAAACACTCCCGACAACTCCACTTTAGCCTTTTTGGAAAATTCGACCCTTTGATTAATTTGCATATCCACACATATTTCAGCGACCTTCAAAACGTGATCCGCCAGATGTTCTATGTCGGCAAGTACATGCATAAAGCTATACAATTTCAACTTGTCTCTTTGACTAAGATTCTGTTGGGAAATCCTAATAGTATATTCTGTAATCTTTTCCGTCATAACATCTATTTTTTCTTCATCCCGTTTAACAGCCTCTAGATTTTCCGCCTTGCCCTCAAAAAGGATTTTTTTCGTAGACTCCAACATATCAAAAGAAATTTTCGCCATTTCCACCGCGCCTCGTTTTACCTGTGCGAGAGAAACCGAAGGAGTACAGATCAGTTTCTGATCGAGATAGAAAAGCTGATTCTTATTAAGAGGTTTCGATCTGGATGAAACCCTCTCGGAAATTTTCACCGCTAGTGGAACGAAAGGCATGAAAATCAAGGTACTTACGATATTGTAAAAAGTGTGCGCGTTGGCAATCTGCCTGCCTGCATCCATCGCACTCATTTGTGCAAAACTAAAAAAATAGGGAAACAGCAAAATAAAAACAGCGAAACCCGTCAGACCGAAGAGTAGACGTACGAAAGCAAGCTTCCCGGAAAAGTTTTCACCCCGCAATGCGAAATAAACGACTTTTAAACCCGACCCAAGATTTATACCCAAAACCAAAAAAAGTGCTGACCGCAAATCAATGATAGACGCTGCACCCAACGCAACTGCTAAAATAGAAGCCGCCATTGCGCTCTGCAACATAAGAGTTATGACAATTCCAGCGATTATAGTCTTAAGAGCTGACATCGCAAGAAAATACTCCACGATTTTGACAAAGAGGACGTTATCCGCCAGAGCATCCGTTCCCAAAAAAACAAAACCTACTCCCAAAAAAAGTAAACTCAAACCTATGATGGCCTCACCCGCCATCTTCAGTATTTTCTTTTTCGTGGATAGATGAATAAAAACACCTACAGTCAAAAAGACCAGGGCGTATCCTTCAATATGCATCGAGGCCAGCTGAGTAGCCAAAGTACTGCCGATACTGGCTCCGAGCATCACCGGCACCGCTTCTTTCAACGTCATAATGCCCCCCGTAATGAGTCCGAAAAGCATCACGGTAGTCGTACCGCCACTATTGATAATACCGGTAATTGCCGCACCTGTCGTAACACCCCTGACAGGATTCTTGCCGGCCTTTTTCAATATCTCCTCCAGATAAGAACCGAGCATCTTCTGTAAATTTACACCAGAGAGATGTGTTCCATAAAGTATCAGAGCAATTCCCCCTACTATATCAAAAAGAATTTTTATATTTGTCATATTAAAGATTACACGAAATTCTAAAGAAAAATAAAAAACGTTTCTTAACCATTTTCCCAGGCGGATAAGATGTATTACAGTACGCCAAGTTCATCAAGCCTCTGTCACTGCGAGGCACCCCGAAGAATCCCGTTTTATGGCGCGAAGAAGCATAATCCTTCATTGCTGTGAAGTTATTATAACAACGTTTCCCAATCTGATATATTTTCCAGAATCGCCACCCGGTACGACATTCGGAATGTCATACCCCTCAAAATTTACGCCCCCTGCACGATTGCCTCTTCGGTACTGATACTGTAGTCATCGAATAATTCCGTTGAGACTTTTTTACCACTATTGGTGATATTTTGCTGCACGAAAGTATCGTACCCCGTAGCTGTAATATTATCGATGATATCCATCGCCTTGCCGACATTTTCCACCTGTGGCTCAACCTCAATCTGGAAAACAATCTCTTTGGCCGAAGTCAGAATCCCGTCATTGGCTTTGAATTTCGGTATCTCCCAAACGACCATGTTCGAGTCAATATCATAGTATATCCTTTCTTCATTAATATTATTGATTTCTTGCACAGTATTGTCTGAAGAATCATCCTCGACTTGAATTTCCGTATTCGTCTCTGATTCCGCTTCCAAAGAGACGTTCACGCCTTCATCGCCGGTCACAACCTTACCCTTGGAATCTATATATTTGCCCGTCCATTTAACCCCCTTAGGTAAAACAGATTTTATCCGTATATTCTCGACTTCATTGAAAAGATTCCGCACGCTCCAGTGAATGGTGTAATAAGTCTTCTCCCCGACCTTTGGAGGAATAGCGCCACCGTTGGCAATCCTACCGTCATCATTGAAATATCCTTTTGTCTCCAGATATAGGAATGCCCGCACTTTTGAGGATTTAGTAAGATTTATAATTTCCTGATCCGCCGTATTCACTGTCACCTTGTTTTCCAGAATAAAATTCTTATCATTTTCCTTCTCGATTGTGAAGAGATCACTGACCTTCACCTTGAAACTAACACTCCCTTTTTCTCCAGGCTTTAATTGCGCCAGCGCCGGTACTTTAGCGGCACTCCAAACGATTTCATTATTTTTTACCGTTCCTTTATCCGCCTTGAGCGTAGACAAGTTATAATTACCCGTAAGAACATTTCTAAGTGTCAATCCGCGCAATTCTCCCGCGCTCTGATTCTCAAATTCTATCTTGTACTCCAGGTCTTCATTCTTGCCAGAAACATAATCTTCCGCCCCGTTGATAGTTTGCACGATAGAGATGCCTGGCCGAGTAACCGCCGTCTCCTCTGACTTTTCAAGATATTTTATCCAATCACCTTCGCCCTCCTTCAGATAGATATCAGCCTTTATACTCTCTTTATCGTTTTCGCTATGAAAATTTCCCTTTACTACCACAGCCATCTCTTTTGTTGTTGTGAAATCACTGAATTCGAAAGTAAATTTGTTGTTTTTTTCGTCCTTCTCCACAGCCACAACATCCGAAGATACAAAAGTAAAACTTTCCGGGAACTGCATATCTACTTTAGCAAAAGTGAAATTGCGTATACTTTTGTTCTTGAGTGAAAAAGCAATGTCCGTGTCTACATCGTTTTTCACACCGCCTTCTGGAAATTTCGCCACAAAATCGACTGGCACTGAAGAAATCGCCAGTGGAACTTGACTCTCCGCCTGGAATTCAGAATTGAAATTAGACGGTTTGTATTTCAAAACTCCTTTGACATTGCCGACATCCCCTTCATTACCGATAAATTTTCCGAAAACCCGGATTTTGTCAGTGGAGTTTTTTGCTATTTTATTGATTCTCCAGAAAGACACATTACCTTCTTTTTCAATAGCCTTGTCACTGGAAGAAACGATGAAATTATCAGGAAAAAATATTTCCATCCGAACATCTTTCAGATTGACAGGATTGTCGTTCTTGTATCCGATCGTAAGGCTCACCTCCGCGCCACTCTCGATCTCCGACTCTGCCTCGACAAAAACCGTCACTTTTCCGTTCTCAAACGACTCCTGCCCTTTATTATACGAAAGATAAGCGACTACCGCCAGAACAAGAACAACCACCGCACCGATAATGACGAACATTTTTTTCCTGCTTTTCTTAGGTTCAGCCGAAAAATCTTCCCCGCCGCCATCGTCGTCTTTTTTCTTTTCGAGATAACTTTTGATTTCGTCATCCTTTTTGTACGCGTTCGTCCCATCTACCGGACCACTTGCAGTCTCGGCTTCTTTTTTGTCTTGTTCTTGGTTAGTCCCTACTAATTCAGGTTCTTGTGTCATATTTTTTGTATGATTATTTTGTTTAATTATACAACAAAATTATTATAAAATCAAAAATATCAGTTCCGAATTCCCGCATGGTCGGTACTTGAGCTCCAGTAAGACATAAAACAATGCTTATAGCTTAATATCAAAAGACATCTTTTTAGTCCGTTATTTTCATTTTCCGAAATTATTCCTGCAAAAGACTATCGATTGCCGCAACCTTTTTGTAATTTCCTCTCACGAAGACCAAGAGCGCTATCAAGACCACAGAAGCGCTGATAAGCATTCCGACTGAGATTGAACTATGGTCTGCGGAAAAATTAACGATATTTATAAGAATAAGAGAAAATAACATATACATCTGGCTACGGATACTAAGTGTTGTCGCACGGTGTGAGGAAGGAACAATTTTATGGACTATACCACCGATATAGATATCGAATGAACCGGAAGCAAAAGTAAGAAGTGCAATAGAAAGAATAACCAAAACAGCGATCTGCGTGCCAAAAAATAGCGAAGAAACTAAGTCGATAAATAGATAGACCAGCATGATCCCCTTCCAATCGATTTTAGATTTCATTTTCTGATACAGACTCGCCCCCAAAAGACCAAATATGCTCACAAAAATATATACGACACTAAAATATGAGAGAGGAATTCCCGATGCTTGCATAACAGGCTGATAATAATTGAAAAGCACATCCCAGATTGCGCCCACTACAGAGAAAACTATGACTGTGTTCCAAATCGTTTTATGTTTAAGAAGATAAAACAAGCCTTCTTTTACCTGATCAAAAGACCTGCTGATGCTTTTTTCTCTGGTGGGCTCTTTGAAACTAAAGGCCCAGATCACGCAAGCAAAATTTGCCAAAGCGGATAATAGAAACGGCATTTTCGGATTAATAGAATAAATATAAACACCGACGATGGCAGCAATAATCCTGCCTAAAAAGAAATATTTCAATAATTTTGCCTGGGTCTGCTCATATTGTTTCTCTCTGCCGAGGGAAAGCAGGGTGTCGTAAACAAAAGCACTGAGTATTCCCGTCCAACACGCGGTTCCTATCCCGTTAAAACAAAACGCCAGAAAAAACATCTCGAAAGAATTGGACAGAAAGATGATAACATTAAGGAGCATAAAGGCTACGTTGCCCATGATCAAAAGTGACTTGCGCGAATATTTGTCCGCCCAGATGCTGGAAGGAATATCAAGAAGAAGCGACATGATATATGACGCTCCCAAAATCAGCCCGACTTGCGTCATGCTCATACCACTTTGCAGAAAGAAAATATTAAACTACCACCGACCTTGTCGGTGGAATTCTGGGCTAACGGACTTTGTCCTTTCCGCCAGTACGCTTATCCGACTATTTATTTATATCTTTGCTGTCTGGTCCTATCTGTAAAAAGATACAAAATGCAACATTATCGCTTGCATCTTGAAATATATCTATCTGTGCCATTATTTTAAAATACAAACTGACTTCGTCCGCAATCGGAAACCGTGGACGACCGACTTCGTCGGTGGTTTTCTTAAAGCAATAAAGATGGGGAAAGGGAACCACATCCCATCCACGAGACTTATCAAACATGTCTTTTTTATATTTCCTTCCAGATTTTTTTCATCCGTTTTGTTCATTTGTCCTAAGGCAGCCAATAAATCTCTTATCACTCTATCGCCCTCCCCTGCGATTATGACTCACTGGTTTTTTGTAACCAGTCTCCCAAAAACTCCCCACAAAGGAGGAGCCTTGGATTGCTTGAGCGGGTGATGGGAATCGAACCCACATCCTCAGCTTGGAAGGCTGATATAATAAGCCACTATACGACACCCGCAGATTTGCCACATCTATTTTGCACCTCATTATTGTAACATACGAACTGAAAATGGCAAGTCTCCCGCGAATATAACATGCGATCTTGAAGTAGAAGTTCCTCCATCCATTTCTGTCATTCCGACGTTAGGAGGAATCCCTACCTTACGATATAACGGTAATAATTAATGAAATATGATTACAAAGTATCACTGTTGCACAGGGATTCCTCGCATCCGTTCGGCATGACAAGAAATCCGATAGGTGTCTACTTTTTCTAAAAAATATTCGCCCGATTCAAAATCTCCCTTTCCACCACCTCACGATCACGCCCGTATTTAAGCATCGAGAGCTCTTTGATATTATCCGCCAATTCTTTATTACCCCTTACCGGCGGGTAAGTCTTCATATTGAACCCTTCGCTCCTGATTCCGTCGAGCATCAGTTTCAGATAAGCGTTGTAATTGTCGATATTAATCAAGTCTTGCTCGTCGAATACCGGAGCATATTGCTTGGCCAGGAATTCCGCATCTTCCGGACCGACACGGAAAGAGCACAGAGTTCCCACATTTCCAAAAACGGATTTTTGGATCGGTTCCGGCAGCTGTCCGAGGAACTGATGCGCGAGAGTGAGACAGAGGCGATATTTTCTCGCCTCGGAAAGTATGGTGGAAATACTGTCGGTCGTAAAGTTCTGGAACTCGTCGATATAGAGATAGAAATCTTTCCTCTCTTCCTGCGGAATGTCAGTGCGACTCAAGGATGAGATAAGCAACTTACCGACCAAGACCAGCCCCAAAAGATAAGCATTTGTCTCACCGATTTTTCCTTTCGAAAGATTTACCAGCAAAATCTTGCGGTTATCCATAATCTCACGGAAGTTTATC
This sequence comes from Minisyncoccota bacterium, assembly GCA_028690055.1. Classification (GTDB taxonomy): domain Bacteria; phylum Patescibacteriota; class Minisyncoccia; order JAHIHE01; family JAGLIN01; genus STD2-77. The sequence continues at coordinate 20,617 of JAQVBZ010000016.1, forward strand.
GAACTGCTCTGTTGGCCGATAATAGGACGCATCGTATCATTGGATATGAATTGTGTCAGTTTACTTGTGATATAAGGCACCATATTCGCCAGTGCCGCTTCCCCTCCGGCTTTTTCCGCTTCTTTCTGCCAAAAATCACGCACAACCATATTCTTGCACTTGCTCAATTTGTATTTACGGAATTCGGCATCGGACATCACCTTGGAAATCTCGATGAGAGTAGAACCCGATTCCGGATCGTCCATAATGAGGAGCATCGCGTTGCGCATATATTGCTCGAACATCGGCCCACCGGTCTTGCTCAAATCATACAATTTATCAAAAACCTTGATCATCTCATTGATGACAAAAGTCTTCTGTTCCGGATAATTTTGGTCATACTCCAACAGATTGAGTCCCATCGGCCTGTCTATGCGAGAAGGATCAAAAAGTACCACGTCTTCCGCGCGTTCTTTTGGCACCGCTTCCAACGCCTCCTCGATAAGGTCGCCATGCGGATCAATCACACATACCCCTTCGCCGTTCATAATATCCTGCCGGACCAACCCGCTCAAGAAGCCGGATTTTCCGGTTCCTGTCTGTCCGATGATATACATATGCCGTCGACGGTCTTCTTTACCCATTTTTATCACTCTATCGTCTCCACGGAAGAGGCTCTGCCCCAATGCCAATCCTTCGGCGGGCATAACTGAAGGTGGTGGTGCCTGCTTAGATTTCTGCCACTTGATAGACGGCGAACCGGTGGTCGCAATCGGAAAGTGAAAAAGGCTGGTGAGCTCTTCGGTATTGAGTATGCATTTTCTGCTATTTTCAAAATTGCGGAAAATGAAATTATAAATCGTCCGGCTAACGAACTTGGATTTACTGCTCATAAAAGCCTCCACGATTTTGAAACCGTTTCCGTTAGGCATGTTGTACTGGGCGAAAGAACTTTCCAAATCTTTAAGCAGAGTCTCCGCTCTTTCTTTGGTCGGAGCAGAAGTCACCAGACGAATATTAACTTCAAATCCGACTTTCCCCGCCTTGCTCTCTACCGCCTTGATAGAATCTTCTTGCATCGGCGTAAGCATCATACTTTTTTCCGGCTCCGACTTCTTTACGGTTTGCACACCCATATCGAGCAGCCATCTGACGACTTTTAACCCGGTTGGATTATTGCCTATACGACCTTCGAAATTCTTGCCTTCCTGCATCATCTTGATTGCATTCTTACTCTCTTCCTGCCAAACCCCGCCCGCCGCCCTCATCACGACCTGAAAGGAGGCCCCTTCTCCTATTGGAACTTTTGAAAGTGCGCTAGTCAGCCCTGAGATAGGATCCGCCTCCATATTCTGATAGGTCCGAATCGGCAGCACAAAATCTTTCTTGAGGACCATATAAGAACCCGCCGCGCCCCCATTGGGTACGAAAATATTATAATCGTTTATCCTCTCGATATTTGCATCCGGATAAAAACTATGGATTTGCTTTTCCACGATAGACGAAAATTTCTTCGGAGTTCCGACATAGAAAAAGATCTCATTACTATCAATCGGTGTCGCGATTTCAAAAGACATATAAAAAGGACCATAAAGCAGCCGGGTCTTCGTCTCCTCTCGGATATTACTTAGGTTGGCATAGAGCTGTTCCATCACGGAGATGCTCTGTCTCCGCTCTTCCGCGCCATCCTTCTCCCGCTGCTGCAGATTTTTAGAAACCGAAACCTGCAAAACCGCCATATTGAGTGAGCGCGTAATCTTGCCCGCATTCATCATCTTCATATACACTATCTTGATCACAACAACAGCCGCCACAAGAATGACAGGAAAAATCAATTCCGTAAGTTTCATCTTAATTACTAGGCCGGCAATTTCAAGTGTCATATGAATAAAGTCCTTATGATAAAAAATTCACTATCATTTCAACAAAAATATTTTCTACAAATCGTCCAATTTTTTGGCCGCAACCAATTCCTCGTGCAATTCCCCTGATAAGTGGGCGTGAAGCAAGTCCAAAACATAAGGATCATCAAGCTTACGAGCGACTTCAATACTGTAATTGATTCCTTTCTGCCAAGCGAGCGCCGATAACGTTTGGATTTTTCTTTCCTCATCCATGGTCATTATAGCTTTGACATCCCTCGTAATTTCCGCCGCCTTGTCTTCATCAACCTTTGCAAGCGAACCGCTAGTGACAGTTTTAACCGTAGAGACCATAGCTCCGAATCGGCTTTCCTTTTCAACCCGATTTTCAACGCGCGGCTCCTTTGTTGCCGCTCGTGCCGCCTCTTGAACATTTTGCGTCCACCCGGGAGTATATTCCGCTCTCTGTACAGGCGACGGTTGCACCATCTCCACTGTCTCCGGCTCGTATTCTTTTACCCCCTCCGGATGATTCATACCCAATGACGCCTTCTTTTTGGCAAGCTGTCTCTCCAACTCCCTGATTTCTCGAAGCTTCGAATCCTCTGGACTTATATCTGGCATATTTTTTGATTTATACGATTATTTCCCCTCTCCTACTTTTTAGCCGCCTCCGCTTTTGTCGGCGCCGTGAGAATTGCCGGTAATTTAAATTGAAACAACGCCTGTACAAAATCATCACGTTTTTTTTCTTTCCATACGGCTACAAAAGCTGCAATCCAAAACATTCCTTTGGCAGCCACGGTAGCGGGAATCACGGAAGCTGTAACTTTAGCCCCCGCAACAAAACCGCTTTTCCTTACAACATTGGCTATAGTTGGATGCGCCACCGCAAACTGCGCAGAATATTGTGAAATTCTATAGAGAGCTCCACTCAATGCCGCTATAACTACCGCCGCCTTCTTCAAAGTATTTAGCAAGCTTGACATTTCCTTAATATCGGCATCACTCAATGATACGCCTTTCTCCTGTGCCTTCTCTGCCCTGCCTGCAAGCTCTTTCATAATTGCGGAGGTTTCTTTAAATTCCTGTATATTTGTCACGAGAGTAATATAGTCTTTTTTCAAGGATTCTTTCATTTCAGGATCCCCTTCCATTCTAGCATACATATATTGCATATGCTTAGCAGAATCATCAAAAGTTTCCGCTATATTTTCGAAATACGTTTTTACTTGTTCAGGGGTTCCTTCTCTAAGGAGACCTAGCCCCTCATCAATAATTGATGCGAGATTTATTTCCCCCTTCTCCATTCCCTTTATCAATTCAGCATCCATCAATTTCTTCTCCATTTCCTTCTCTGCTTTTACAATCTCCTTTTTTGCCTCCACATCATCTTTGTAATTCAGCGGCAGTTTCAATTCTTCCGCATATTTCTTACCGGTTTGCGCGATTACCTTATCCGTCTCTGGTGTCTCATTGTTTTCCAAGTCTTCGTTTTCTGCGTCTTCCTTTTTTGCTCTCTCAAATTCATCAATCAACGTTTGTGCATCTTCCGAATGCCCGCCTTCTCCGAAGAAATGTTTCTCTGTTTCTTCCATGGCATCTGCGGTTTCCACCGCCTCATCTTCCGTTAATATATCTTCACCCTCTGCGCCCGCTTCCGCCCCTTCGGTTATAGACTCTCCCGTTGTTTGTTCGGCAGTATGAGTGTTATTTATATACTCCTGCGCTTTTTTTCGCTTAAGCTCAACATCGATTGCAGGTTTTTTTGTAGCCCCTTCCTCATCCTCGGACGGCTGAGCAACGTTTTCTTTATTACCCGGCTCAGAAGAAGGCTTTTGAGTACTTTCAACTCCCCCGAATACCTGCTCTGATGACTCGGCAGAAGGAACTTTCTCATCATCCACTTCTTCTTTTTGTTCAATGCCACGCCCCCCATCCGGATCATCCCTCGTCTTTTGCTTAATCTCATCATCAAAGTCAATACAGGCACCTGCCACCTCCTTACCAAGAACTTTATTTTCTTCTTTTACCTCTTGTCCTTCAAAAGGATCTTTTATTTTTTTATCCACTTCGTCATCTATCTCCCCCTGTTCTTTTCTAAAATTTTCATAGTAAGCTTTCACTGCGTCTCGTGCGAGAGCCTCCTTTTTCGGATAATCCAAAGACTCACCTCTGCTCACTTCTTGCGTAGGTTCAAGTTCTGACTTTTTTTCAGGATTTTGATCGCTCATAGCATTAAACATTATGGATTTTATCTCTTATATCGTCCGCTTTTTCTTTTGAAGAAATTTTATCTATCTTATCAAACAAAGCCAGTTGCCGCCTACGGATATCGGACATCTTGTCTTTAAAAGCTATAAAGGCTTTTTTCAATATTGCATTTTTTTCTTCCTCTGTCATTTTTAGTCCTTATATCTTTAATTATGGTTACAACCCCTGTCATCCTGAGGTACCCCGAAGAATCCCACTATATCCCACACAAATCAGAAATTTTTCATCCCAAAGTATCCGGGAAAAAACACAACCTAACAAATAAACGTCCTCAGCACGTCCCCTCTCCTTCCGGGAGAGGGCTAGGGTGAGGGGAGGGCAACAACGCAATAACCTTTTTCAGACACCTTTCATTATCCCCTAATCCTTAATATATCTACCTTAGTCTTTTGTGCCTCATCCTCAAAAATCTCTTTGGCATCTGGATTTTTAGACAAGATATAATTCTCCATCTCCTCAAACATCTCGTCCGGAATCGCATTAAACTCTTTCGCCTCCTCCTCGCTGAATTCTTTCATAATCCGCAGCCCCGCGCGCGAGCTGATCAGCATTATGATTTCTTTCATCGTGCCAGCCTTCTCAAATTCATCAAGGACATCCAGCCCCAAAGACTCTTCAAGGTCCTGCAAAATTTTATCACTGATTAATTGCATATTTTTTACTTAAACGTTGCTAATTTTTTTACTCCTTTCCTTATATACTAAGCTCATAGTCCTGTCTTAGTGGAGGTATTATTTTCTATTCCAAATATCTTTTCAATGCGTTCTTTTTCATCCACCCCCTTAAAAGAAACATGCTGATCAACTTTTTTCTTAATCCGTTCTTTAATTTTAGGCGATTGAAAATAATCTTCAGGAAAACCAAGTAGCTTCTTTATCTCTGCCGCTTCCTCAAAGTTATCACCATCAATCAATATCGGAATCCACTCCTCCCCTGCGACCTTAGCTTCGTCTGACTTTAAGAAATCCTCCGAAACATGAAAAGATTTAATAGCTCTAGCTATTTGAAAAACATTCCCCTTTATGATAGAATCAATAATAATTTTTTTCGCAGCCTCTTGAATCTCTTGATCTTGCAAAAGTTCAGGTGAAAAAAGACTAGAATTCTCTACATCTCGAAAAGCAGTAGCATATTTATTTTGTTTTAATGTCTTTAAAACAGCTTCTTTCGCTGCTGACTCAAGCTCTTTTGCAGCATCTTTTTGCTCTTCAGCTTCCGTATCGCTCACAACAGTAGCCTCCTGCTTATTTTCGCCTGTATCTCTATTTAACGGCAATTTATAGTCTCCGATATCTTTTCCATCCAATAAAGACCCAACGAATCCTCTAATAGCTGTTAAATCGCTTTTTGACATACCAGAGTTTCCCCATTCTTCTACTGTAATATAATTTATATATTTGCGTTCTATATTACTATCACCAAAGCAAGTTCTATCTCTTTTAAATTCCAGCACACCATTTCTCCCGTCCAAATAATTTTTTATGTACTTTAATTCTCGATCGTCCAATAACTTAAAAAATTTATCTGGAATAAGACAATATCTCCCGCCTGAGCTAGCCTTATAAATAGATTTCCGAAAATCCTTTAAGCTCGGATACTGCTTGATTAATTGTTCATTTTTCTTTCCCCATACCCCCTCATCGCTATTATCCGGCGTACCTACTACTCGGGTTGTTCCTTTTCTGTTTTTGTCTAAAATCGTATACCCCCTTTGGTTAGCTTCACCTTCTCGGTCTTGCCCATTTCCAGTTTCCGGCTTCCCTGCATCTTCCTTTTCACGCTTAGCAAAAGTCTTATCCCTGAGATCGTTCAATTCATCTTCCCCAATTTTTGAACCATTTAATTCCGCCTTAATAATCCACAATTTCTCTGTTTTCTTAAAAAGATAAGAATCTGGGAGTGCTTCATCCTCGTATTCCTGTTTGTACGTTTCTATCATTGAGTCAACTATTTTTTCCATAGGTTGCATGTCACCTTTTCTCAAACCGTCTTTGGCAGCTTGTATCTGCTGCCTACTCTCATCTGTCATCATATGCCCCCGTCCCTCAAACTCCTCCAACAATTCAAAAGCTTTCGGATATTTCCTCCTCTCTTCTTCATAGTCCTCCGAGGCTTCCTGTTCCACAGTATCATACGGATATTTATTTCTGAAAAAACGAATCTTAGCAATACCCTTATGTCCTACTGATATACCGACATCGCTACGAGTTTCAACTTTTTCGCCATAACCTGCATTCTCAGACTCCATTTGATAAAGTTTAAAACCATTTTTTACAAGCGCATATTGGCTACCATCCTTTCGGGTTACAAAAACCAAATCTCCTTCTTTGACGTCCAAAAGGTTTAACATACGAAGAGACTCTCCTGTCCCCCCTTCCTCTACGTCTTCCTCTTCATTCGATTCGCCAACCGCATCACGCGCAGAACAAGTTTTTTCTATCAGATTTTTCAACATATCTTCATCAAGCGTCATTCCTGATAATTCCCCCACAATAATCCATAATTCTTTAATTTGTCTAAAAATCTCTTCGTCTTTTCCTCTTTTATCCGCATAATTCTTTTTCTGCGTTTCCATCAATAAACCAATTAATTCTTTCATAGCGGTTGTATCATCTTTCTCCAGGCCGATTCTGGCCTTTTTCATCAGCTCATTAAATTCCTCCAACTGCAGACCCACTGTCGCCTCACGATCCTCCAATAGCTTAAAAGCTTTCGGATATTTCTTCTCCATAGCTTCTTTATTCGGTTCTACCTCTGCCCCATTTTTAAGGACCTCGATAACTTTGCCCCCAAAATGTTTCTCCGTCGCGTCCTTGCCTTCTTCGTCTTTATATCTCCTCTGATCAAAAGCATAATATCCTTCCTTCGGAACGAGAAAAACCTGGACCTTTTTTCTCTTACCATCGGTGTCCATCATAATCAGATACATCCTTTGATTTGCATTTTGAGTCTTTTGGGCCTCCTCGTTAGTGTTGATTCTTTTATTGTTTTGATCTACAGGATAAATGCGGTCACCCTCCACTTGCGCATAGTCTGAAAGTGCCTTTTCATAGGCCGCCTCATCTTTATACATAGGATCAGATAATTCATTGGCAGCTTTATTTTTTTTGATTGTCTCAAAATCCGGAATGTATATCAATAGCTCCTGTTCTTCGCTGGTATTCTCCTCTTCTATCCTTTTGGTTTTTCCATTAGGTAAATATTTATATACTGTATTATCCTCTGTTAACACACCCTCGATATCCTCGAATTTCAATTCCTCCTCTTGTTCCGGATTGGCATTATTTTCAACAGGTTTCGGCGCCTCTTCTTCCTTTTTCTTAGTTGTTTCCGTAGTTGTCACTTCGACAGGATAACTTTTTCTGCGAAAAGCGCTTCTTGCAAAATATCCAGGTCTACCTCCCTTTTCTCCATCAACCGCAAAATTTACATCAAAATCCAGCTTTTTATCATCACCATCCTTATTTTTCCAACTGACACTAAACTCTACCCCTTTCGAAGTCCTTTTTGAGAGGGTGTACTCGACGTTAGTATAATTTATTATTTCATTATAATACCCCTCTCTTCCCGTTAATTCAAGGAGCTTATTTAGCGCAAGCTGCTTATAAAATTTTTTATTTTCATCCTCCTCGGCAGTTCGCCATAGGATATCTTTGCCGTAGCCCGACATCTCATATTTTTTCTTGCCACTATCAGGCTCTCTTGGTTCACTTTCTTGGATTTTATTCTTATTACGATAATTCTTATTGAATATACTATAATAATTAGAACCCTCCCTTTCAGCCATTCTATAGGCTGCAGCTCTCTGATATCCAAGCAATTCAAGATTTATCATAATTTCACATCCATCTCGCAAAATACGCGCAGCATCTACTGCTTCCTTTCCGACACCTTTATATTCTGCAGGTCCCGCGCCTTCTTGAATAAGGGCTTTTTGTTTACCCATTACTCTTGTCAACCCTGCCGATCCGAGCGCCGTAAGTCTCCTTCCTTCCAACGGCATGATTTTCGCTTGTACAGCTTTCTCATCTTCTCCCCCCTTAATCAAACGAGCATACTGCTCCTCTACCTCCCCGGTTAATTTTTCAGCCACTTTTCTTGACGCAGAAATCTCCCGCGATCCCCAATCAAACTCTTTTTCAGCCGGCTTCCCTGCGCCGGTATTTTCATTGCCACCTTTCTCTGCCTTTGATTTTACCGTCTTCTCTTTGTCCAGCTCTGAAGATAAGCCGCTTTTGAAACTATCTATATTGCTTCGTACAGACTTAATATCCTTTGCGGTCTTCACCTTTTCCTCCTGTTTCCAATCTATATACCCTTTATTGTTATTTTTATCTTCCTCCTGCTGTTTCAATACCTTCTCTCTAAACCCCTCGGCACCAGTTGTAAATGTTGAATTCCGCACAATAGGCAGATCTTTCTCTTCCAAGGGGTTCTCAAGCGCTTTTATCTTTTTTTCCAACTCTTTCGCCCTTTTAATCTTCAATACGTCAGTTATACTCGCGTTCTGCAGTGTCTCCAATTCAGCCCTCATCTCTTCACGAGTTTGCTCATTTTTCTCCGTCTCACCCATATCCACAGAGCCTCCTTCTTTACCTCGACCCTTTTGCGCCTTTACTTCTGTTACTGTCTCTGGTGACGCAGCCTCCCCCTTATTGTCCTTAGTTTTAGGTGTCTCGAAAGAATTCATGTGTTTCTATATTAAATCTTGATAAAAGCATTCTACGGTCTTCTAGTTGAAGACGAGCCTCTGATATTACTATCATTACTACGGCTGATACCCCCTCCCGAAAGAGGCCTCAGATTATCAGCCTTCCCAAATCTCGAAGGAGTTATATCATGATCATTGTTTCTTCGCATAAAAACCGAACTAATTTTCCGCACTGTACCGCGATTCAGAATCTTTTTAAGGTCCCCTTTATCTTTTATAATCCCTTTCTCCTTCATCTCGTTAATAGCTTCCAGTGTCTCCTTATTCGTTCCAACGTTTCCTGTCCGGAGTACGCCATTCATCCTTCTCAGAGCATCCTTATGCAGAGTACCGTCACGTCTGTTTTTAAAACATTCCAGGGCTCCCAGATACGCCTTTCGATCCTTCGTCGACACCGTCGTATTGTCACGCAGATATCTTTCAGCCTTCGAACGCTTGGACGAGTCACTAAACATCTTAGATTTTCCACCAATGCCAAAAATCACATCATGAGGTTTAGCAAAAACTCGACGTGCATTCGTATTCTGCCCGCCCACTTCTCCTCTCGTTTTGTCTTCCTGCCAACTTTTCCTACTGTCCGAGTGTTCTCTTTCGTTCCTTAATCGTTCCAGCTCTTTGGTTCTTTCCTCCCTGCTCTTCGCATAGTTTTCTTCAGCTTTCTTTTCCAACTGTTCGAGATTCTCATCCGTTGTCAATCCATTTGAGTCGGCGTTTTGACTTGTAGACCAGGGATCTCTTTCATCTGACATATAGATGTGTTAACTTTTATAAATTATAACACTTATTCTTCGAATTTCAAAACATCTATTTCGTGTTGTCGTTTACGCACATAACGAGATTCTTCATATTACCTCAGAATGACAGGCCATCATGCAAGACTCGCTCATACCTTACTTATAAAAAACCCTATCTTCATTTTTTAAATAAATATATTGCAAAGTATCTATTTTCTCTTTGTCTATCGCCTCATTCAACAGGTAATCCAGATTTTTAGCCTGCTTCTCGGCACTTTTGGTGGTGTCAAAATACAGCTTCGTGTTCTTGTCGGTAAAACCGATGAGCTCGCGAGTGCGGTAGCCTTTGGTCTTAAAATATTTTATCTTCAATCTCTGATTACGACCGACCAGGCCGCTGATTTCCACCGCAAAACTGACAAAACTAACATCCGAAACCTTCTCATTCAATGTAATAGCAGGAAGAACAGAAAAGCCCTTCTGCACGGCAGTTTCGATATCTTCCACATTGGAACCATAATTTTCACCCTCCATCATATTTTTTTCCACATTATCAGCGTCTTCACCCACTTCCTTCTGCATCGACTGTCGTTCCGTTTCCGTCTCCTCGGCAATCTGAGCCTCCTCAATAATCTTTATAAAATGCTTTTGTTCTTTAATAAGCTCGCCTTCATCGGCCAAAAGAAAGGCCACTCCTTGGTCATTCACGAAATAGCACTGATCTCTGCACCAGATAAGTGCAGTATTTTTCTCTTGTACCTTCAAAATGATCTCATTCGGAAAGTTAACATTAACATCGATAGACTCGATTTCAGAGAAATTTTCCATGAGCTTATTCTTTATTTCTTCCCTATCGACAAGCAGGCAGTTGTCCCCGGGGATAAAGCCGAATTTTTTCGCCGATATCTCATCCCGCACTATCGACTCCATCTTGTTCACAGCAACGTTCTCATTTCCCGACACACCTATAGTCTTGATGCGCAAGTTATCGGCATACAATGCGAAGTAAAAGAGCGCAATCACCGCCAAACCACCGATAAAGGAAGCGACTGCCCGCTTATTTATCGGCTTTCTCTTTTTATTCTTACTCGTATTTTTACTCCGACGTAAATCAAGCTTCAAAGAAATTTTCTTCTTTTTCTTCTTTTTCTGCCACGACCTTACAGTATTTTTATTTTTCAGCTGTTTCATTAATATCCCCTCTTAATTTTTCTGATTAATTCTACGAGATACGTGATCTTGTATCTCATATCCAATGGCAAATCCTGGCAATGGACCAGATTCATCTCATATCCGCCAAACCCTTTTTTGAATTTAGAAAGTCCATACCACGGATGCTTGGGGTTGTCTTCCACTATACCATAAAAATTAAACTTGCCCACACCCCGACGTTTCGCCTCACGGATTGCTTCCCACAGGGCAAGGTACGAAGAAGGCACCTTCGCATGCTCCGAAGAAGAAGCGCCGTGATGATAGAATGCCTCATTGCCATAAAATACGATGATGGCGCTGGAAATGATTTTACCCTCATATCTGGCATTAAAAATTTTTATCCGGTCATCCTCCCTAAAACTCTCTATTTCAGCCTTAATGTATTCATAAGAAAAGGGCACAAAATGATGTCTCTCGACCGTCTCCAAGTGAATATCATAGAAAATTTTTAAAAATTCTTCAGAATCTCCTTGTTCGATAGTTACACCATCCTTCTCCGCCCGCCGGATCAGATTGCGATGATTTTTCTTCATCTCTCGCATAATAGTTTCCTCGTCCTTGCTGATATCCAATATCCAAGTAGTCTCAGGGTGCATCATGTGTAGCGGCGCGTCTTTGAAACCTAGATTGCGAAATATCTGAAAATTTTCCTCGCTTTTCAAAAACAACGGGCTTATTCTGATAAAAACGGCATTTTCTCCCCCCCCCAGTCCTATCAGATAAGTTTTAAGCTCCTTAATTACTCTTGTTTTATACGCCTCGCTTTTCACAATCGGACCATGGGGCACAAAGAGGAAAGTGCCTCGTCGCGCCTTGATTTTGATAACCAACGCCACCGCCTGTATTTCCCCTTCTTCAAAAAACCCCAACCGCCATATTTTTTCTCCGGTATTTTTGTTGAATTCTCCCCAATTCCAAGAATGTAAAAAGGAATCAGGATCATTCTTGATAACAAAATCCTCCCATCTGTTCTTATCGGTTATCTCAGAGATATTCATAAAAAATATTATTAAAAATTAGAACAAGCTTTATCTTTTTTAATTTTCCACCCCCAACGCTTCTGTCATCCTGAGGTACCCCGAAGAATCCCGTTATATATTGAAACAAACAATGCCTTTTACCACACCCCTCCCCCATCATGTCATTCTGGAACTATGCAAATTATAGATAAGAGAAAGGAATTATCCTCGCATTCCGCATCCAACATCCGCAAATAGATAAGATCTACCGAATCACCCCTCAAAACTATTTATAAATCCTGCAACCTTCCAGGCCTCTTCTTCGTGTATATTGTGATGTGTCGGCAAGTTTACGCATTGCAGGCTTATTTTCTCCGCTACCGGACAGCTGCCCTTTGCATATCCCGCCTTTTCCAAATCCACCTCGATAGGCCCGACCACTTGTGGGAACCAGTCCCCCAGAATAATATTCTTCTTAGCCGCAGCGGCGATGAGTTTTCTTTTATCCTTAACCATTATCGTATACCAAAGAAATATATTCTTATCTCCGATCAAAGTTTTTGTTAAAGCTGCTTTTTTCGGATTGATATTTTCTTTATATATTTTCGAAATCTCTGTCCTGTGTATATTAAATCTATCTACCTTTTCCAGTTGACGAAGTGCTATTGCCGCCAGAGCATTAGGCATCTTTTTGGCAAAATCTTTTTGTACTTCGCCTTTTTTCTCTTCCGCCGTATAGGCCTTATCGAGAAAACGTAGCTTAAAAGCAACAAACATCATCACCTTCCCCAGCGAGAACAGATTGTAAATATGTAGCGCCTTGAAAGTCACGATAGGATGGAGGAGATTTTTCCTTATGGCTTTTGCAGAAGGAAACGACAGCCCCTCCTGAATATCCTCTATTTTTCTGACAACATCGGCATCTTTTGCGATAACCATTCCGCCCGCTACTGCAGAAATCACCTTGTCCCGTCCGAAGCTGAAAAAAGCAGCATCGGCAAATTTTCCGATTTTCTCCCCCCGATGTTCCGCCCCCAGAGAATGCGCGCAATCCTCGATAGTCTTTAGATTATGCTTTTTTGCAATAGCTAAGATACGGTCAACGTCTGCCGGATTACCAAAAGTGTGCTGGATGATAATTGCCTTAGTCTTGACAGTCACTTTTTCTTCCAGCTTGTCAGGGTCCATATTGAGTGATCTTTCTTCAATATCGACATAGACCGGCTTCGCACCAAAAAGTTGGATAGTATTAGCCAACGCCACAGTAGTAAAAGCTTGAAGAATCACCTCGTCTCCTTCGCCGATTCCCAACGCTTGCAAAATCGCATAAAAACCGGATCTTCCGCTGTCAAAGCTTACCGCCTGCGATACGCCCATATATCTTCCAAAAGTTTTTTCCAGCTTTCCTATACTTTCTCCACCCCGAAGACTCTTTTCGCTTCCCAAAAAGAAATATTTCGCGGCTACCAAAACATCCCCAAGAGTATAGTTGGGAGCAAAGGCGGCTGCTATCGGCATAAATGATCTAGGCATCTTTGTTATCCTTATTTTCTAAAAGTTTCTTCATTACAACCCCTGCGCCACGGCTCTCAAAAAGCACGACGGAGTCTGCGCCCAATCTTTTTTCAACCTCTTTTTTCATTTTATCAAAATCTTTCTCAAACACAAAATGACATTTCTGATATTTTTTTCTTATTTCCTTATCTTCCTGCTGTAAAATAAAAGCAAAATGACACACATCATCGGTTTTCTTCCAGATTTTCTGATGAATCTCCTTCGAATTCTTACCCAGTTCATCAATACCCGGAAAAACCAGAATTTTTTTATATTCAGGATAAGCGTCTTCCATATATTCCAGTGCTGCGACCACGCCGGTGGGGTTGGCACTGTAATGATCGTCTATAAAGACGGCCCCCTTCACACCTTCCTGTTTTTGCATCAGATAGCTGCTCTTGATTGCGATCTTAGCCACCGCCTCACTTATTTGCTCAAGTGACATTCCAAGTTTCTCCGCAACGATGATAGCCGATAATAAATTCTCGATATAATGTTTACCCAAAATGTTTACCCGGAACGCCGTGCCTTTATATTCAAACTCGACGGCGTCAGGCTCAACTTTTACATTTTCTGCCAAGTTTCCGGAAGAAATCGTTATATCTTTTACATTATATCCGGATTTAGGCTTCATATTCTCCGCCTGTTCGCTGATGACCGCAAAACCGTCTTTGGGTAGACCGTGAATCAGCTCGAACTTAGCCCGTTTGGTATTCTCAATCGAACCGAAAAGGTCAAGGTGTTGCTCATTGAGTCCTGTGACAATACCGGCAAAAGGCAAAGCTAAACTGCAAGTTGCCTTGATTTCACCTATGCGATACGCCCCCATCTCGCAGATGAAATAGTCATAATCGTCATTAACATCTCTCAGAATAGTATTCGCCACGCCCATATCCGTATTATTATTCCCCGAGGTTTTTACCACTTTAAATTTCTGCGACAAAATGGCATACAAAAATTCTTTCGTACTGGTCTTACCAAAACTTCCTGTGATTCCGATTGTTTTCACCTTCTTCAACCCCGCCATCTTAAGCCTTGATTGAGCTTTAATCTTATTTTTCTGGTAATTGGATATCGGCGTAACTATCAAAATCGCCAAAAGGAGAAAAAAGGGAATCAGAATGCCAAGCATCAAAAGATAGAAAGCAAACAGGATAAAGAAATCCGCACTATAAATTATCTCGACCGATTGCAAAAGTTGAGAAATCGAAAAATACACAAAAACCGCAAAAAGCATAAAATATATCACTGTGATCAGGACAATCTTGCCAGTAGGCTTCGGTCTTATGAAAGAGCGATGCTTGATACCGATTATGAGCTGAAAAAAAGAATAAAGAAAAACCAGGGGGGCGACGCCACCCAGAAGCAGGACGAAAAAAACCGCAATAAAGCGGGCTGTCGCGGGAAAAAGCAAGCCAAGCAAGATAAAAACACCCAATACCAAGCTAAGATCGGAAAAGTTCACTCTCGAATTCCCCCGCACGTGCGACTTCATCCTGTCCAAACGATATTCCTTTATCTGAAAAAACCACAAGAAAGACAAAGTATCTTTCAAAAATTTTACTCCGAAAAGTATCAGAGTTACTAGGATCAAGATTTGGATATTAGTCATTTTCTTGTCTCAAATTTAATAATTTCATATTACCCCCCCAACTCTATGTCATACTGAGGTACTCCGAAGAACCCCGTTATATCCCACACAGAAATATTATTATTCTAAATATGGCAACTATAGAATCTGCCATATTTCCCAGATCCCTCATCCGAGTACGGCTTTCGGGATGACAAAGGGGTATATCGTACTGTTGTATTATATTGTATTGTATCGTATTGTATAGTATTGTTTTTCTCCCTCTCCCACCGGGAGAGGGTCGGAGTGAGGGGGAATCAATAATTCCCGTCCATTGTGCGTCGCATATGATTCTGCATTTTGCCTTTCTCTCTCCTACCGAAAGAAAAATAAGATAAGGGAGAATAATAAATATTCATTATCAAACACCGCATTAATTGTAATACATCACTAAATATCTTTACAATTTTCCAAAAATATCTTAGCAAACTCTTCCGCATTATTATACACAACCGAATGATTTGCTTCTTTGATGATAAAAAGATCCGAGCCCTCAATCATATCGCGCATCAACTCCCCGTCCGCCAGCGGAGTGGAATTATCGTTTTCCCCCCAAACCAAAAGTGCGGCTATGTGTATCTTTTCTAAGAAAGGAGTTAAATCTTCGGCAAGCGCATTTTTCATGACCTCTTTCATTCGAGGACTCGCACCGTCATAATCTTTCTCTCGAACCATCACATATAAAAATTTCTTGGCATATTTTTCCAAACCTTTCAAAAGAAGTACGCGAAAGACATTTTTACCAATCTTCGACAGACAGAAAAGGATCTGCTGCTTTTGTGTAAGCGGATGTTTTATTCCCGCCGCCCCGGTCAGTACGAGTTTCTCGATATCTTCAGGATATCTTACTGCATATTTAATCGCTATCCTGCCACCGAATGAATGTCCGAGTAAAACGATTCTCTTGTTATTCTTGCTAAAAGCTTGTCCATTATTCTGAATAGCCCCCTCAATTATATTTTTAACCAACTGAAATCCCGTTTCTCTCTGTGCAACATTTTTCACGAACTCTCTGGCAAACTCGACATAATCATCGATATTCCAATCTTCTTGTGGTTCCTCGCTTTTCCCAAATCCGGGAAGATCGGGGATATAAAATTTGAAATCACTGTCACCTTTCAAAATTTCTTCCGCAGTCGCAACATATTTATCCGAAGAGACCCCCCATCCATGCAACAAAACCACCGGAGTTTTACCGCTCCCAATTATTTTGTAGTTTACCGCAAGCTCTTTGATTTTTGTCTGTTTTTCTTGCATATTTTTTCTAATATGTCATCTCGAAAGTCGTACTCGACCTGAGAGATCTATGAACTTTATTTATCTTCTCGCCCTTTATAATTAGCCCTAAACTCTTGAATAATTCCTTGAATTTCCCTTTCGCCAACCCCCGAATCTTTAAATAACTTGATACTCAAATCATCGGAATTGGAATTTAAATTCCTTACCAACTCCATCTTCTTTTTCCTACTCCATTTCTTGATTTCTTTTTCTCTTTCCAGAGCACTATATACATTATCAGTTTGTTCAAAGTAAATAAGATATTTTAGTTGATATCTTGTCGTAAATTTACAACCTAGACCATTTTTATACTCTATCATCCTTCTAAGAAGATTATTCGTAAATCCCACATAATAAACGGTTTTGAGATAATTGGTCAAGATATAAGCATGGAAATGATATTCTTTCTGCAAAGGGTTACCTTATTTTGTCATCTCGAAGAAGTACTCGACTGAGAGATCTATAGACTGTCTAAACATCCTAAAATGTCATGCTAAGGTATATTATATCCCCCAGTAATAATATTCACAGATTTCTCTCTCCGCTATCGCTACATTCGAAATGACAATAAAAAATGTTTTTCAACTTTACCCAATTCTATCTTTCCCAAAAATAGGCCTCAACACTTCCGGAATGATCACACTGCCGTCTTCTTGCTGATAGTTTTCCAAAATAGCGATCAGCGGCCTGTCTGAAGTTCCGGTGTTATTTATCGTATGTACGAATTGCTTCTTGCCTTGATCATCCGTATAACGGCAATTGAGCCTTCTTGCCTGAAAATCCGTATCGTTACTGCAAGAATTGGTCTCACGGAATCTGTCCTGTCCCGGCAACCAAGCTTCGATGTCATATTTCTTGGCATTCGGTGCGCCGATATCCCCCGAACACATATTGAGCACCTGGTAGCAAAGCCCCAGCGACTGCAAAAATTCCTCTGCGTATGCCAGAAGTTTCTCGTGCCATTGCCAAGATTCCTCCGATTTGCAGAAAACAAACATCTCAATCTTATTGAATTGATGTCCACGGAGAATTCCTTTCATATCTTTTCCATAAGTCCCCGCCTCACGCCTGAAACAGCTGGAATACCCCATATATTTTTTCGGTCCATCGCTAAAATCCAGATTTTCATTCATGTGATATGCCGCCAAGGCTACTTCTGCAGTCCCCACCAAAAACAAATTATCGTCGTCGGGATTGACCCGATAAATCTCGTTTTCGTCCGCCGGGAAAAATCCCGTGCCGTACATCGCCTCTTCGCGCACCAGCATCGGCACAATCATCGGAACCAAACCCTTATTCGCATAAAAATTAAAAGCATATTGCATCAGCGCGAATTCCAGTCTTGCCAAATCGCCCCTCAGGTACCAGAATCTCGACCCCGAAACCTTGGCTCCTCGTTCGCTGTCGATCAAATCTTTCACACTCTCGATATCGAAATGTTCTTTCGGTTGAAAATCAAATTTCGGTTTTTCCCCGACAGTTCTTACTACCACATTGCCCGACTCATCCGGACCGATCGGCACACTCTCATGTGTGATATTGGGGAGCGCCAAAAGTATCGCTTTGGTTTTTTCTTCCAAATCCTTAAGTTCCGGTTCCATTTCACCGATAGCAGCTTTTATCTTCTGCATTTCTGCAATCAATTCCTCGTTCCTGCCGGTTTTCATTTTATCGCTGGCTTCATTTTGTTGCTGGCGCAAAGCTTCGACTTTCTGCGTCAATCCTCGCTTTTTCTCATCCAAAGACAAAAAGGAATCCAAATCGATTTTCATATTCCGTCTTTTGATTTCCTCCTTAACCCTCTCAGGGTTTTCTCTTATGAATTTTGTATCCAACATATTTGATTATTATGCTTATTATATTACTTAAGAAAAATACTCACTGATTTGTTATTACGAAGCTCGTACTCGACTGCAAAATCTGTAAAATGCCCGAAACTCTGCAACGGTTATCCCTAAAAAACTTTATTGCTGTGTGTTATTTTCCCCAGATTCCTCAATCGCAGTAGCTCATTTCGGAATGACAAATAAATAGTTTTTTACGATAATCGTGCACAATCTCGTCCCCTCTCCCATCCAGAGAGGGTCAGGGTGAGGGGGAACGATGGCAATCTCTATTTTGTTATTTAATTCTTATTCCGCTACTTTATTCCCTTCATTCTTCTCCTCCACCGTCTTCGGCTTCATCATCGGGAAGAAAACAACATCGCGGATATTCTCCTGATCAGTCAAAATCATCAGCAATCGGTCTATTCCCACCCCGAATCCCGCTGTAGGCGGCATACCATATTCTAATGCTTCCACAAAGTCCTCATCAATCATCTGTGCCTCCTTGTCTCCTGCTTGCCTCAGCTCTTCCTGTTTCAAGAATCTATTCCGCTGATCAATCGGATCATTAAGCTCTGAAAAACCGTTTCCCACTTCCGCGCCTGCAATCAGAACTTGCAATCTTTCCACCTTATTAGCGTCATCCTCCTTACTCTTAGCAAGCGGAGAAATATCTAGCGGATGATTTATAAGGAAGCAGGGCTGGAAAAGATTAGGTCGTACCAATTTCTTATAGAGCTGATCGATGAGTCTGCCCCTGCCCGCCGCAGGATCGGGCTTTATACCTTTTTCTTTTACTAATTCCTGCATAGTTTCTTTGGTAGGATAAAGATCGATATCTACCCCGGATTCCTTCAAGATGACTTCACGATAATCCACGCGCGGCCAAGGAGCCTGAAAATGCAGAACCTGCCCCTGGTACGGAATATCCAATGTACCGAAAGTCTTCTCGATAATCGTCGTGTAAAATTTTTCCACAAAATCCATCAGTTCCTCATAATCGGCATAGGCCCAATAGAATTCCAGCATCGTGAATTCCTGCAAATGCTGAGTTGAGATACCTTCGTTGCGAAACACACGTCCCAGTTCGTATATTTTCTCAAACCCTCCGACCATAAGCCGCTTGAGGTGCAATTCCAAAGAAATGCGCAAGAAAAAATCAATATCCAGTTTATTGTGATGAGTGACGAAAGGCTCCGCTTCCGCTCCTCCCGGCACGCTCTCCAAAACCGGTGTCTCCACTTCCATAAAACCATCCACATTCAAAAACTCACGGATATTATTGATAAAAGCGGTGCGAGTAACAAAAAGCTTGCGCACGTCCTCATTCATTATCAGGTCCAGATGACGCTTACGATAACGAGTCTCCTCATCGGTAAGCCCGTGCCATTTCTCCGGCAGAGGCAGAAGCGACTTGGTCAGTATCTTGTAGTCATTGATATGTAAAGTCTTCTGCCCTTTGTTGGTCGTAAAGAGAAATCCGCTCGCCTCAATAAAATCTCCCATATCAAAATTCTTGATAAAGTCATACTTCTCATCACCCAGAGTGTCCTTGTGAAAAAACAGCTGCAACCTCCCGCTCTGATCCTCGATGTCAGCAAAGGACAAAGCCCCATGTGTACGAAACGTACGCAATCTGCCTGTGACGGCGATAGGCTCCTTACTCTCGGATAAAGTATCAAAATCTTTCAAAGCGTCGCTGATAGTCTTGGTTCTCTTGGATTTGGAAGGATAGGGATTAATTCCCGCACTTTTGATCCGCTCAAGCTTCTCCAGACGAGCCTGTTTCAATTCATCTAGCATAATATTCAGGTTATTATAATACTTAATTATCTTACTATTTTACGCGGCATAAGTCAAAAATAAGCGCATCGGTTCAAAAAAAATGGGAGAAGTTTTTATACAAAATCTTCCCCTCGCCCATAAGGCCCTTAAAAGCTTAACATAAAATATTTGTTTGAAAGGACATCCTTCCGGAAGAGATTGCTTCAACCAAAAAAATTTCTTTCCCACCGTTTAAGAAGATATCTTCTCTAAATGCTTTCAAGAAAGATCTTGCCTCTACTTCTTTCAAAAAGTAAAGCTGCCTTTCGAAAGAGCTATGGGAGCTAAGGACACAGAGACAAGAATAAAAGCTCCCATTAGGATTTTCCCGGCAGACCCAAAAGACTTTACCTCCTTTAAAAAAATCAAAGGTCAGTTCTCCGATCGCCTCCAATGCCCCAAGAACGGCGTTAATAAGTTCAACTGTTATAAAAACCTCCTGATTTTCACCCTCTATTCTTACAATTTCGCTTTGGTCATACTTTGCAAAGGCTCTTTTTAATAGCCTTAAAAAGAAGTTCCAATTCAGCCCCTCTTCTTCATTGAAAAGAGGTCGCAAAAGCTCTCTCATAGTTTCTTTGGGATACGGCCCTTTGTATGTCTTGGTGAATAAATCAACATACATTTTAACCAATAATCCTTCTAATTTGGCAGAAGTTCCAGGTATGACACAATTTTGTTTCATTTTATCAGAATCCTTTCATTTGTTTTTATTGACTTCCTTTATTCTTTTCACCAGTTTCGACTATTTTCGTTATTTTGTCAACTGAAAAACCTTAAATTCTATTCTGAAGTGCAATTCCCTTTTAAACAAAAGACATCTCGTTTGAGGTATAATAGTTACGTAGAATAACTAATCATTAACCCTAACGAAATGTCTTACCAACATCTTACCTTAAA
>JAQVBZ010000017.1 GCA_028690055.1 Minisyncoccota bacterium
TGACACAAATGGACGTTGATAAAGCCGTTCTGCTTATCAACAATCGTCCCAGAAAAAGACTTGGCTATTTAACCCCTTACGAGGTTTTTGTTGAAGGGAAAAATTGCAGTTCAAGGTAGAATCTACGGGTATGATGGCGGTAAAAATTATTATGTTCTCGTTAGCTCCATTGATTCCGCCTCCTCTGCCTTTAAAGGTGATATGAAAACTATAATAAAAAAAATAGTTTCTGAAAAGGGTAATAAGATATCAGTCGATATTTTGGATGATAAAGCTACTATGGATATTTATTACAGAAGTCACTACGCATCTAATCAGCTAGGCAGGGTAATAAGTGTTAGCGAACGCAATCAAATTGGAATCCATTTAATAGCGAGTTATAATGGAGAATTCGAAATGGGAACTTATCTTAATGGATTAGATTTTTTTCCAGGGGCAAATGAAGACGATTCAAAAGTGGGGGGATATGTCGAAAGTCTAGAATTTGATGCCTCAGAATAGACCGTTGTAGAAGGGGTGATTAAAAAATAAAAATACCGCTTCGGGGCGGTATTTTTATTGCTTTCGTTATATTCTCTATCTTTTTGGACGCAAAAGGACAGAGTGAAGGATCTTGAATCGATGCGGGATAGGCCGGGATTCTTCGGGGTACCTTAGAATGACATGTGGGGGCTGTTTTTATTGGTTCAACATCATAAAGGGATTCCGGATATTTTGTAGTAACAAAATTCCGGAATGACAGGACGAGGGTGCGCTTCAAATTAGTTTACCTTGTGAATTTCAGACCCTATGGACCGAGTCCGGAGAACCGTTCCAGCATAAGGACAGTCTTTACAGAATCAAAAGGACTGTCCTTCCTGTTTTTTAAACAAAAAGGTTCGGTCGAGACGACCGAACCAACGTTAGTGGTGCAACAAGTGTTTTTCTAAAACCCCTGTTTATCCAATTCCTCATTCACTAACTTATCCGCCAATTTATTCTTCTCTCTTCGAACGTGCACGAATTCTACTTTGTCAAAATCGAGACATAGCTTGCAGACCTTCGCGAAGGCTTCTTTCATTTTCTCGTCTTTAACTTTGTATTCACGCTTGAGTTGCTTTACCACTAGCTCGCTATCGAGATGGCACGTCACCTCCCCTTTGCCCTTCAAAAGTTCTTTGGCTTTTTCCAGTGCCAAGATGAGTGCGCCGTATTCCGCTTGATTGTTGGTCGCGGTGCCGATATATTTTCCGGCAGTGTATATGATCTCTCCTTTTTCATTCTGGATTACTATTCCGCCTGCTGCCGGTCCTGGGTTGTTGCGCGAACCGCCGTCGGTGTAGGGTATAATCTTTGCCATTGTCAGTTTCTAATTATTCGTTTTAAATAATCCTCCGAAGATATGATTTATTTTTCTTTTTTCAGCTCCTCGATCTTGGCTGCGGCCGCATCGGCTTGGGCCTTCCAGTCTTTTCTGTCCTTGTAGGTCAGGTCTAGCATTTCGGTGAGAGTAGTGTCGATCCGGTCGTCGAATTTGTTGTAGCTGCGGGCGATGGTTACTTGCTTGGCGAATGCAGCCGTGTTATCGTCCTTGGCCGCCTGCTCTCCGCTGAGATCGATGCGCACAGAAGCTTTGCCGGTAGAATTCAGATATTTGGCGATGTTCTCTTTTCTATTGGCGAAGCTCAGGAAACTCCAGGCAACATTCGCACAATCGATATCTTCTCCGTTTCCCTCGATCTGGCAGGAACTCTGGTCAGAGACAACCGGGAACCAGACATTGGAGATACTGATCGGTGTGGAATTGGCAAGTTGCGGTAAGGGTGCTATGCCGTAATTGAGTTCAGGCTTGAGCGCTAGCAAGTTTGCTCTTTGATAATTGTAGTTGATCATCATCACTGTTTTTCCCTCGGCAAAATCTTTTACGGAGTCGGTAAAGGTATCGTTCCAAGTATAGGTTTCTTTGTTCGTGTCGGAGAAGTCCATATAGAATTGCAATGCAGTCAGTCCGGGTTCTCTCTCAACAGTACCGGCGGAAGTCGGGATGTTGACCTTCTTATTGAAATCGATATTGCCTTTGCTATCGATCACTTTTCCTCCGCCCTGTAGCGTGAGCAGCGAGAAGATATCGCAGGCTCGGTTGGTATTCTTACCGCCGCCCAGCGCGATGCCCGATTGAGCAAGGAAACCTTTCTTGTCCAGGACTGTGAGCTTCTTTACGTCGTTCTTGAGTTCGTCCCAGGTAGCTGGAGCTTTGTCGATGCCGGCTTTCTGGAAAAGGTCTTTGTTATAATAGAGCGCGAGCGTATCGGAATAAATGGGAAGCGCATACATTTCATTGTCCCCATAAAAAGTGTCTTGCAAAACGTTGGGCGGAAATATTCCCGTCAGATTTTCATAATTCAAAAGCTCATATTCATCAATCGCGGCCAAACTTCCTGATAGCGGCGTGAGTTTTTCGGCGTATCTATTCAGCCAATAATTGTTGATGAGATAGATACTGGGACTTTTCTGCTCGGTATAGGCCTTGTCTATATCCGATTCGTAAGAAGCGATGTCTTTCTTCGCGTAATTGATTTTTACCTGCACTTCCCGTCCGGACCAGATGTGCGCCTCGCTTTCATATTTGTCGATGATGGCCTGCCAGCTGTCGGAGCTGTCCCACACTCCCCAGAAGTTCAAGGTGACTTTGACCGGTTCTTCTTTTTTGCTGATAATATTTTTGACCGGCTCATAATTCGTGTATCCGGAAACCTCAAAAATGATCATCGCGAGCAGGATTAGGATAATTGACATAATCAATATTATATTCTTTTTGGACATCGCTTTATTTTATTTTTTATTTATATAGTTATTTTATCCTATTCTTTAATAATTCGCCAGATGAAAAGAATCGCTCCTAAGAGAATGGCGAGATCAGCGAGATTAAAAATATAAATGTTCGATAGATTTATGTAGTCGATGATGAATCCGGTGTGTGCTCTGTCTAGGATGTTACTGGAAATACCCGAGAAGATAAGAGCAAGCGCATTATCGAAATAAGCGGCATCTTTGCGATTTTTTAAAAATTGTGATATGCCGATGAGAAATGTAATCAATATCAGAAACAGAAAAATCCGATCTATCTCGAAGCCGAAAAGCGCATCGTAGTTTTTTTTGAACATTCCGCTTTGTAGAAATAGATTTTTCAATGTTTGGTCTATAAATAAAACGCCCGCAAAAATGAGAAAAAATTTCTTGGGACGTTTTGATTTTGATTTTGATTTTGTCAAAAGCATAAAACTATTCTTCGCATTTGATACAAAACTTCGCTTCCGGTATCGCTCGGAGTCTTTCGGCATCGATATTTTGACCGCAGTTGGTACAGATGCCATAGGTTCCGTTTTTTATCCGCTCCAGCGCTTCGTCGATATCCTGCAAATCGTCCTCCATCTCGTGTTCGATCGCTAGTTTCTCTTCATAGGTCGCTACCTCGTCGGCATTCTCTTCTTCGCTATCCCCCACCTGCTCGAAGACCGTCTCGTAGTCATTCTTGATGTCGCTATTTTTCTTGGCAAAAGTCTGCAGCTGCCCTTCGACGCTTTGTCGTCTCTCAACTAATTTATTTTTAAAATCGTCCAATTGTTCTTGACTCAAACCTTCCATAATTTTGATTTATGATTATCTGTTGCTATTTTAGCATCTAAGGCGGTTTGAGGCAATAAGCCGACTTCTATAATACTTTATAGTAAATACTTGTCATTCTGAGGTACCCCGAAGAATCCCGGTCATACACAACGTATGGTTTTAACTGATGTCTTTAATTGAATTTCTATATAATTTTGATAAACATTTCAAACATACAAAACTTCTTTTCCTGCGATATACCCCCCATTTTGTCATCCCGCAGGGATCCCTTAAGATATCTATTACTAAAATAGTAGCTGTTATGATACTGATAAAGGGACAAGGGGTTCTTAACAGAATGACAAAAATGATGGTTTTGTAGCGGAAAATGCTATTTGGTATATTTGATAGAGTAGTCACGAGATTCGCCTATATGAGGATTTATGTATTAATTTAGAACATTTCGCTCCGTTGGTTCGGTCGTCTTGACCGGGCTTTCTGTTACAAACAAAAACCACCGGCACCGCCTGTGTGTGCGTTTTTTTTGATTTCAAAAAATAGTAAGGATAGTCCTTCGGGACGATTGAGCCAACAAAATCATACGAAATCATTGGCAATCGGGTGGATTTTTTCACTAAAAAAAGCGCCGCGTGCCTGTTTTTGTTCTTGGAATATATGGAAAAAGGTGATTTTAGGTAAAAAAAGAAGAGGCAGCATTGATGAATCAGTGATGCCTCATATTAATTTAATAATAGACATGTGGTTCGGCTACCTCTCGGAGCCTGTTAAGGTTTTCCGAGGGCGACCGAGTATATATATGGAAACTATGGAATTCATAATTTGCATGTATATACTCAGCGTCCTATAGCCAAGGGTGGAGGCTATTTTTCCAAACCAATATAACAAGATCCGTTTAAATTTTCTTCTACAATTGCTTCGTTTTTCTTTTTCTTTGCTTTATTTTTATGTTTATTTTAATTTTTTTTATTTTTTTTGTTTTAAAATTTTTTTTGTTTGCAAAGCGTTTTTTTGAATCACGCGAGCAATAGCGGAAGAAGCTTGAACATAAGAATTGGACTTCCATTCAAACTTCTTCTTGTGTAGTAGAATCTATTTTTTCAATGTGCTGCTCAATCACTGATAAACCCATTATAGCATAAAAAAATGACTCGGTCAACTATCGACCTTGAAGGCTGTATTTTGTTTCAAATAAGCCAAAATATTACATCATAAGTGATGGAAAAAAACAAAGAAAACAAAAAAATAACTCCGCTTTTTGGGCGGGGTTATTTTTTTTATCAACAAGTTATCCACAGTTGGTACTAACTTATCTACTTTGTCTCTGTTTCGTCGTTAGTCTCCTCGGCTTTTGGCTTTTCTTCCTTAGTTTCTTCGATTTTCTTCTCAGAGTAAGGTTTAAGGCCTAAGCGGTGGTCTTCGGGCTCAATAGAGATGATCTCGAACTCGTAGTTTTTTCCGACTTCGACGTTCTTAGTCTCGCTTTCGCTTAACTTGGAAATGTGAGCCAAACCATGAATGTCCCTGTCGAGTTGGGCGAAAATACCGAAGGGGTTGATTTTCGTGACTTCACACATGACTTTCTGTCCGACTTGGTATTTCTCGTGAACGTTTTTCCAAGGATCACTCTCCAAAGCCTTGATGCTAAGGGAAATGCGGGAATTATCGATGCCGATAATCTTACATTTGACCTTTTGCCCGACATTGAACAGTTTCGATGGGTCATCGATGAGCTTCCAGGCGAGTTCTGAGATGTGAACCAGACCTTCAAGGCTGTCATTGAACTTGACGAAGACTCCGAAATCAACGATACCGCTGATTTCTCCTTCAACCACGTTCCCGACCTCCAATTTGGATACCTTCTCCTTCTCTTCTTCCTCTTTGGTGGCCTTTTCACTGACGATAAGCTTGCCTTCCTCTTTATCTAAGCCGATAATCTTAACACGAACGTTCGTGTTGACCATTTGCATCAATAAAGAGAGAATCTTGTTCTTGTCTCCATCGCTGACGCGCGGGTAGTGGTCGGAAGTAAGCTGGGATGCCGGCAAGAAGCCGACCATTCCATTGATCTTGATCATAAGGCCTCCTTTGTTGGCCTCCAGGACTTTGGTGGTGAGGATTTCTCCTTCCTCCATTTTCTTCTCCAGCTCGTTCCAAATCATATCCATGCTGGTCTCCTTGAGGGACATTTCTACGAATCCGTCTTCATTTTCCAAATCTGTCACCGTGGCAGAGATAGGATCGCCGGATTTGAGGTCTTTGAAAGTGCTTAGACTTCCTAATACTCCTTTGCCATAGCCATAAATCGCTCCCGTTCCGATAGGTCCGAGGTCGACGTAGGTTATGTTGCTTCCGATTTCGATGATAGCGCCTGTCAAAACTTCACCTTCCTTGGGAAGTCTCGGGGCGTTCTCGTCATTCAGCAGCAGCTCCATTTCACCGGAGGGCGCTGTCTTAGTGGCGTTAACCATTTTTAAATTCTCCTTTCTTTGTGGGATTTTCAGGCACAAAATCTGACGAATTTAAAAACGTCAGTTATGGGACTGAATTTAATTCAAGTATAGTCTATAATTATTTTATTGTCAAAGGCCAGTTCTTGTGCTAGAATTTAATTGTAAAAAAGGCTAAGCGTAGCCGATTTTGAATTTCATAACTAACAGATTTAAAGATAATCTATGAATATTGCATGGTACGGACACAGTTGTTTTAAAATTTCCGGAAAAGACGTCTCACTTATCACAGATCCGTTCGGTAAGGAAATCGGATTGAAGCCACCGGCTACGAGTGCGGACATAGTCACGATAAGTCACGAATCTCCGAGTCATAATAATCGGGAGGCAATCAAGGGGGAGCCGTTCGTTATTGATGGTCCGGGAGAATATGAGACCAAAAAGGTAGTTATAAAAGGCATCGAATCTCTTTCTCGCAACAAAGAGGGCGAGTTGTCCGAAACCAATACCATTTATATCATTAATATTGAGGATGTCAGGGTCTGTCATTTGGGCGATTTGGGTGAAAAAAGTTTGAGTGCAGAGCAGTTGAATGCCATCGGTAACGTGGATATTCTGCTTATACCGGTTGGAGGTCTTTGTACTCTGACTGCCAAAGATGCAGAAGCGGTGATAGCGCAGATTGAGCCGCGTGTGATAATCCCTATGCACTATAAATTGCAGGGACTTAAAGGCAATTTGGAAAAATTGGAAGATGTTAAGCTCTTCTGCCAGGACCACAATCTCAATACGGACGAGACTGTTTCCAAGGTGTCTTTCAAGAAGAAGGATTTGCCGGAAGAAGAGCCTCAATATATTATTATGGACACGGGTAAATAATAGGACAGGAATGTTTAAAAAAAGAAAGAATAAAAGTCAAAATTTTATAAAAAATATC
The DNA here is from genome assembly GCA_028690055.1 of Minisyncoccota bacterium. GTDB lineage: Bacteria > Patescibacteriota > Minisyncoccia > JAHIHE01 > JAGLIN01 > STD2-77. The sequence continues at coordinate 6,991 of JAQVBZ010000017.1, forward strand.
AAAAATAGGTCTGACGAGGAAAAAATGCGTCTGACCTGGCTTTTGTTTGCTCCTGTTATGGTCGGTGTTTTTATTCTTTGGACTGCCAGTATAAAAAGCAACTTCGCGTGTTTATCGAACCCCTTGTCAATAGACACTTCTACATTGCCTGACTTCCCTGAGACTGACGATATAGATTTGGGTGGCGTACTTGTGAAAAGCGGGCAAAAGTTGGAAGAGTATATGGATGAAAATAATGCATTGCTGCAGGGTGTCGGGGATGAATATCTCAAGGGGAATAAAATTTTGGATGAGGACGGTTTTTCCAGCTTGAAATTCGTTGATAGCACGGGGGATAATAATTCTATTATCTTGGAGTATGCACAATATTACAAGGATATTCCTGTTCTAGGCAAGGGGGTTTCCCTGGTAGTTTCATTGGACGATGATACGGTGAGCGAAAGAAGCAGAAATCTTGCTGCCGGTATAGATTTAGCATCCGATCCGAAAATTTCACTCAAAGATGCCGGTATAATCGCGGAAAAAGAGTTTCAGGGTAAAGACCTTGTTTTGAAAGAAGGTAGTTTGGCAATCGCTAACTATGAAGAGGAATATTATCTGGTCTGGAAGGTTGTTTTGGTTTCTGACTCGGAAGAGGAAACGCAAGAGGTCTTGGTGGGTGCCGAGCACGGCGGTATAGTTTCTCGTGTTGCAGTCGATGAGTTAAGCGACATGGTCGAATAGGATTTATTCGGCTATGTTTTTTAGCTGATTGAAATATAAATTTATCTCTCGTTTTAGAGCTTGGCTAAAACGTCTGTTTTGCTTCGCGCGAAACGGCTTTTTTGCTTAGGGCCTGTCTGAAAAGTCTTTTTTGTAACGAAAAATACTTTTCAGACAGGCTCAAATCTCTAAATTTAATAATTTTTGAATATCTATGACAAACAAGAAAGCAAAGAATGAAAAGAGTAAGATTCCGGAAGAAGAATTTGAAGAAGGGAATATCGGGAAACTCCAAGAAATAGTTATCGTCGATGAAATGCGGCAGTGCTATCTGGATTATGCGATGTCTGTAATAGTAGCACGGGCGCTGCCGGACGTACGTGACGGTTTGAAACCGGTACATCGTCGCATTCTTTACGCTATGCACGATATGGGTTTGCGTCCACAAGGAAGATTTAAGAAATCGGCATCGGTAGTCGGTGAGGTCCTCGGTAAATATCACCCTCACGGAGATACTGCTGTTTACGATTCCATGGTACGTATGGCGCAGGATTTTTCGATGCGGTATATGATGGTCAATGGGCAGGGAAATTTCGGTTCGATGGACGGCGACAGCGCGGCGGCTATGAGATATACCGAAGCGAAACTGAGACCGATTGCGGAAGAGATGGTTTGCGACATCAATAAGAACACTGTCAACTTCATTGATAACTATGACAAGAGTCGCAAGGAACCGGCAGTGCTTCCGGCAAGAGTGCCGCAGCTACTCTTGAACGGCGCGGTCGGAATCGCCGTCGGTATGGCGACTAATATTCCTCCTCATAATCTGGGCGAGGTCGTGGATGCGACGCTGTCTCTTATCGATCATCCCGATTCTTCCATAGAAGACTTGGTAAAGTTTGTTAAAGGTCCCGACTTCCCTACCGGCGGATATATATACAATCATAAAGATATCTTGCAGGCATATGCCACGGGAAAAGGTAAGGTCGATATGCGTGCCAAGGCGGACATCGTGGAAGATAAGAAAGGAAAATTCCAGATCATCGTTTCCGAGATGATTTATCAAGTCAACAAGTCTACTCTCATCGAGAAGATGGCGGATCTCGTTAAGGACAAAAAAATCGAGGGTATCCGGGATTTGCGCGATGAGTCCAGCAAGGAAGGCGTACGTATAGTGATTGATCTCAAGGCAGATGCTTATCCGAAGAAAGTCTTGAATCAGCTCTACAAGCTTACGGATTTGCAGAGAGCTTTTCACTTCAATATGCTGGCATTGGTGGATGGCATCCAGCCGCGAGTACTTAATCTTAAAGCCATATTGGAATATTATATAATCCATCGCGAAGAAGTGGTGCGTAGGAAGACACAATATGATTTGGACAAGGCAAAGGAAAGAGCGCACATTTTAGAGGGTTTGAGCAAGGCGCTCGATCATATCGATGAAGTTATCCAGACCATCAAGAAAGCACCGAATAAAGAGAAGGCACATGATGATCTTATGAAAAAATTCAAGCTGAGTGATTTGCAAGCGTCGGCGATATTGGAGATGAGATTGCAGACGCTTTCCGGATTGGAACAGCAGAAAATCAAAGATGAATTGGATGAGAAGCTTCGTTTGATCAAAGAATTGGAAACGATCTTGGGCGATCGTAACAGGATTATGAGTATCATTAAAGGTGATCTAAAAGAAGTCAGAGATAAATATGCTGATGAGCGAAAGACCAAAGTTATCAAAGGCGCCGTCGGTGACTTTTCGCACGAGGATCTGATGCCTAAGGAAGATGTGGTTATTTCTATTACTCGAGCGGGATATATCAAACGGATGGAGCTGAGTGAATATCATGTACAGCATCGTGGCGGCAAAGGCGTAACTGGCGGCAATATAAAGGAAGAGGATATGATAGATCATTTCTTCATTGCCAACACACACGGCGATATTTTGTTCTTTACCAATATGGGGCGTGTATTCCAGATTAAGGCATATGAAATTCCGGTAGCTAGTCGTACCAGCAAGGGGCAGGCGATTGTGAATTTCTTGCAGCTCTCACAAGAAGAAAAAGTGACAGCGGCAATTTCTCTGGAAAAAGAAACTATCGAGAAGTTCCTTGTAATGGTGACAAGAAATGGTATAATTAAGAAAACAGGAATCGAAGAATTCGCGGCAGTGCGGAGGTCGGGTCTCATTGCAATCAACCTCAAGGCGGGCGATGAACTCATTTGGGTGAAGATGAGCAGCGGGACCGATGAGGCGATGATCGTTGCTTCGAACGGACAGTCGATACGCTTCCAAGAAAAAGATGTGCGTCCGATGGGAAGATCCGCATCCGGTGTGACAGCAATCAAATTAAAAGGCGGTGCGAAAGTTATCGGTATGGGGGTATTTTCCAAGGCTGATAAATTGAAAAACTTTGTATTTACCATCGCGGAAAATGGATTCGGAAAAATAAGTGATTTGAACTTGTACAAGATACAGAATCGCGGCGGGAGCGGCATAAAGACTGCCATCCTCACGAACAAGACCGGTCAATTGGTGTCAGCTTATGTGGTGGATGAGGAAGAAATCAAGAAAGACCTGATGATTATCTCACGCAAAGGCCAGATCATCAGGATTCCATTCAGCTCCGTAGCCAAATCCGGACGTGCCACGCAAGGAGTGAGAGTGATGAGGACTGGCGCGGGTGATGCGATAGCTTCAGCAACGACTTTGTAAAAATATCCTAATTTCAAAAACAAAAATATGGAAGAAATTGAAAAAGAAAATTCGGCGGCAACGGCCGGCAACGGCGGTTTAATCAATCAGGACAAAATCATCTCTCAACTCGGAGTCAAGGACGGAATGATTATCGCGGATCTGGGATGTGGGGCGGGATACTTTACTATCCCGATAGCGAAGATGCTTCACGATACGGGTCAGGTCTATGCCGTAGACGTCCTGACCGCCGCGTTGGAGTCGGTAGTGAGTCAAGCGAAACTCTATGGTCTTCTGAATGTTTACAAAAAAAGAGCGAATGTGGAAGTGATAGGCGGGACCGGCATCGATTCCGGCAAAATAGATCTGGTGGTAATGGCTAATATCCTCTTCCAGTGCCAAGATAGAGATACTCTTTTCCAAGAGGCGAAGAGAATCCTGGCGCCGGGAGGAAGGATTGCGGTAATTGATTGGATCCCCAATAATGCTGCCATGGGGCCCAAATACGAACGTTGCATTTCTGAAGAGACGGCAAAGAAGATCGCGATTAAGAACGGCTTGAAGGTTGTCCAAGGGATCAGGGCCGGAGAGACACATTATGGTTTTGTTCTGGAATTGGTTTAATCCGAATAATCTTTCAAATATGAATCAAGGGAAAATGGCCGTAACTATTGTTGTAGTTCTGGTTGTAACCGGATTGCTCTGGACTTACTTTCATTGCGCGCCTTTATCGTCTTGTCCTTGGTCAAAAACGCTAGTGGACAAGACGCCGAACAAAGTCACTCTCACCTTCTATGGCGCGTATGATACAAAAAACAATTGGGCCGGAGTCATTAACGCATTCAGGGCACAGGAAAGGATTGATAGGAATCTGGATGTGACGGTGGTATACACGCAGCTGAATAAATATAATTATGAGGACCTTATCTACGACAGTCTGGTGAATAAGAAAGGTCCGAACATCTTTATGATGTTCAATAGTTGGCTGCCGAAATATGAGGCGCGGATTACGGAGATGCCCGAGACAATTATGACAATGGATCAGTTCGAAAAGAATTTTGTACCGGTAACTATGGACGATCTCACGGTTACAAACGCCAGCACGGGCGTAAGTAAAATATATTCTTTGCCACTCTACGTCGATACTCCGGCGCTCTATTATAATAAAGATATGTTATACAACGCCGAGATTGTCCATACTCCGACAACGTGGCCGGAATTTGCGGATGATGTGGAGAAACTGACGATTCTGGACAGTAACGGAAAGATAAAGAGGAGCGGTGCCGCATTCGGAGGATCGAAATATGTGAACCGCAGTCAAGATATCGTGATGATGATGGTGATGCAGAATAATATGAAGTCGAGTGATACTAGCGGTAATTTGGTGTCATTTCGGACCGAGGAGTCGGCCCGAGCGGTCAAGCTCTATACCGATTACGCCAATTCCGCCAACCGATTCTATTCTTGGGATTATGACAGTCAGATTTATTCCATCGACGCTTTCATTGAGGGAAAAGCGGCAATGAGTATCAATTATTCTTACGATATTATGACTATCGATGAGAAGACACGGGGCAGTCTGAATTATGGTACGGCACCGGTACCGCAAAAGTACGCTGATTTCAAGGCTAATTATGCCAACTATTGGTCTCCGGTCGTAGCGAAGGGCGCAGACTGTGCCAAGGAGAAAGGGACGGTAGTGGATTGCGAGGCTCTCGCTTGGGACTTCGTGAGTTTCGCCGCCAAGCCGGATAACGCCAGAATCTATCTTAACTCTACACAGCGTCCGGCAGCCAACCTTACGTTGGTGGAGGAACAGATGGGAGAGGTCGGAAGCAAATTGGCACCGTTCGCCGAGCAGACTTTGACCGCCAAGAGCTGGAGCAATGCGAACAATAAAAAGTCAGACGCAGTACTGCTCAATATGATAGAGACTATTATTACCACGGACAAAGAGAAAAAAGCAACAATCTATGAAGCGATGAAGCTGGCGAAGGACAATATCAAAGAATTGAATTAAATTACACAATAAAAAAACGGAGTCGAGAGACTCTGTTTTTTTTGTTTGATCCGATTAGACTTGGCTAATTGTGTCATCCCGGAATTTGCGAAGCAAATATCCGGGATCCCGATATTAAGCTGAAAAAATATTATTATAAATGCTTGATTCTAAAATGACAGAAAGCGATTATATCTTTGCGAACATTACAACATAGTTATGTCCGTATTTTTTGGCGCACTTGGGACAGGTGGTGTAATAGAAATAATATTTCTGCGCCTTCTTGTTTTGGGCAGACATATACAAATCCATCTCTTTGATCCACTCGGGGACGGCATTGAAGGGTCCGTCAAAAACTTTGGTCATAAATGTGCCGGAGAGTGTCACGTTCTCCAAGCCGGGCACTTCCTTGGTGACGTGGATGTAATTCTCGGATTTCCAGGGCGAGGGGTCGTAAGAGAGCCAAAGGAAGTCTTGATCCGTCGGCTTGGCTCCCGCAGTTTCTATCTTTGCCGAGATTCCTGTCATCATCTTGCCGATCGTACCCGGCAACGGCATGTGCAGGAACGCAGGCAAATTCTTTTTGACAAACAATTTGTTTTCCCAGACGACGGTTTTTTCGTCCCAGAGCGTCGGGTCGAATCGGGGACAACAGATGGATTCTTTTGTTGTTTCCATAGTTTTTGATTAATTTTAAAATGTATCTTGATTTATTAATGACGAGTTGGTCGGCAAGTGGAAGTTTTATTTTTGACAGACAAAAATAAAACTGCAGGGCATCTTTTTTGCTTTTTGAATGGAATAATATTTCTCGGGATCATCGTGACCGCGATTCAAATTTTTTGGAGCGGGTTCGTGGTAGCCGATGATATTGAACCCCGCATCGCGTAATAATCGGAACCAAGTCGAGGTCTTGCGATAAGTAATGTGTGCGGTAGTTCCCCTTTTCTTCCAGTCTATAAGAGTAACCGGTTTTTCTTCGTGGTATGAATGTTCAATATAATATCCGCCATCCTTATATTCGATGTCGGTAAAGATAGAGTGATCCCAACTCCAGATAAATACTCCTCCCGGCTTGAGATATGAATATATATTACTAAAAACCTTCTCTGGTGCCACAGTCCATCCGATGGCATAGACGGAGATGACAAAATCAACCGGCTCGATATCGATTTTGTTTTCCATTTGACTTTGGATAAGGACCACTTTGCCGTCCTCGATTTCTTGCCGATTGTAGCGGCTCGCTTCTTCTATCTGTTTGGGCGACAGGTCAAGTCCATAAACTCTCTCGGCATCCTCTTGCATAAGATATTTTATTGAACGTCCACTACCACAGCCAATCTCAAGAAATGTCTTTCCTTTTATCTCGGGTATGAGATCAAGGTCGGCACCGATGCCAAAAGGACCCCAGTCTGGTAGTGCGCTCGCATCGGCAAACAGGTCGCATACAAGATTCCAAGTTTTTTGATTGTCGGAGACTATCTTTTCTGTAGGGGTATCCATGTGATTTATTTGAATAGATGAAATATTCTTCTTATCTAGGATTATAGTATATTTATAGCTAATAGTATAGTTATATTTTGATAAATAAAAAACAGAGCATCTCTGTTTTTTGGGGGGTATTGTGCACAGATTGAATCGGCGACATTAATTGCAGGTTTTTGCCTTAGACAGCCTAAAAATGATAAAATTGTAAGCTAATTGAATGGCAAGAAAGATATACAATATGACCCATTCACCAATCATTTCCCTGCCGAATTCATATTCTCGTCCGATTTCATCTATCATCGTTTTCTCGCCGATCAATAAAAACAGACATAAGACACTAAGCGCTATTGATAATTTTTTGTAAGTCGGTACCTTTTTGTACCCATCGGTACTCCAAAGAAGCCAGGAAAACGATAAAATATCGAATAATGCAACGATAATAAATCCGATTAAAAGAATTATCTCTATGTTTGAAAAATTTTGATGATCGAAAAAAATATAGTTCTTGAAAAAAACAATTGCCACCATATTGAATACCAAGTAAGCGGCGGAAAAAAATGACAGTATACGGACAGAAATAACTATTGTTTTGTTGCTTTTTCCCATACTTTTAGTACCATAGGGTTTAGTTTGACTTTGGCATACGGGTGGGCCATCCTGGACTCGAACCAGGGACATCGACCTTATAAGGATCGCGCTCTAACCGACTGAGCTAATGGCCCGAAGATGTCTTTACGACAACCTTATTCTATTAAAAAAAACGCAATCGGTCAAGGACAATCGGCTATACTTCCTAACCATTGCGGAGATTTGTAATATAATATATTTCTTGGAGTAGCGGGATCTATCCCGCGTCGTTGTCCCATACAAACATATAATAATGTTTGTGCGGGTTATCTGCGCGAACTAAAGTTCGCTACTCCAAATACAACTCAACATATTTTGCTTTGGTATATAACAGCAGTCTGATAAAAGATAAAACGCGGTAAACCGCGTCTTTATATATTGTAAATTGATTGTAATATAATTCTAGAAAAGACTGGAAAAAAGGCACACCACACTCCATTCTCCGCCGAGTGGGTCGATGAATCCCCAAGCGGAGAGGACGAAATCGACGATGAGCCAAGCGCAGAAGATAATAATGTAACCTTTTATGATATTGATAATCGCTTCGTGGTTCTGGCTCTTGGATACCGGATTGGCGCCGGCGAAGACGTACATAAGAGACACAATCATAAGGGCAAGTAAGGCGAGGACGGAGGCGATTTCAAAAGCGAAAAGTATGAAATTATTGGCGATGAGAGCGAGGTGACAGAGTGTACATTCTTTGGTTTCATCATTTTCGGTCTCGGAATTGTCGGTCTCTCGTCCGCAGGGAACGATTCCTCTATTGACGTCGGGAGCGGCCGCGGCAAGGACGGTGCTTGTGCCGAGAATATTAGTTTCTAGGTTAGAATCTATATGGAGAGAGCTGTTTCCAAAAAATGCTAGAGCCATGACTGCGCACAAAATCGCTGAATGCAAAATGTTGGTTTTGGAATTTTTTCTCCTAGGTATCGTTCTCATTGTCGTTAGTTTATTTTTTGAAACTCACAGACTTTCCAGTCGGAGGCTTCTTTGATGCCTGTGATTCGGTAGGTCTCCGTCGCTATCTTTTCTATCAGGTCGTCCTTGTCGCCCGAGTATACTTGTCCGTTTTGATCGATCATCTTATATTTATTGGATTCCCCAGCGGGGTCCGGTACGATGGCGCCGTTCCAAGTGACTTTTTCGATGGTTACTTCTACTACGATTTTGTTTTCGTCGTAACTTTCAATCGTGGTTTTTTTGTCTTGCGATTCGACAGTGACATATTTGTCGTAGTCTGAAAAATTTTCACGTAGTGTCTCTTCCTTGGTTTTCTCGGTTGTTTCCAGTTTGGCGCACATCACAGGATAGAGGGAAATAAGATTGGACGTTTCGCCCATCCGGTAGGAATTGTAAGCGAGAATGAAACTCTTCATAATTCTCTTTCCTTCTTCTTGATCACTCTGATCTTGGGCGCTCAGATTGGATTCGTCGAGTGTTTTTGTCGGCGTCGTCGCCGAGAGTTTGTTCTTATTGAAACCGGATAAGACCTCAGCCGTGATAACGAGTAAGGCCAATAAGGCGAATGTTTTTATGGCTTTAGGCGTCATTTTGCTTTTTTGAGAATTTGATAAAAATAATTGTTATACAAATATTTTCAGCATCTTTGCTGCCGGACTAGTTAACTCCCAGGATTTCTTCAAGAGTCTGCAGGAGTGAGAATGCTATGAGTGCGATACCCAATCCGATAATGGTTCCGGTAACAATACTTTTAGCTTTTTTGATTTTTTCCTCGTCTCCGGCTGCGGTCATGTAAGTCAGTCCCGCGATGACCAGGAGTAGGAGGGCGATGGTGCCGATGAGCCCCAATAGTGTCTGTACAGTTTTGGTGCCCGCCTCAACTAGCGTACCGACAGTGCCTTCAAGCGGATTACAATATTTCCACGAGTTCGTATCACATGCCGTTGCGGAAACCGTCTGTGCTCCGGAAAAAAAGGAGATGAGAGCGGTCGAGATGAAAGGTAGAAATAAAACAGCAGTTTTCGGAATTCTTAGTTTACCGATTTTTTTTGCAAGCATTGTTTTCATTTCTTTGGTTTATTTTTTGAAAAGCATGAACTTTTGGTTTTGCTTTGGATATAGAATACTATTTTTTCGGATTATCTTTGCGTCTGTGGGCAATTATGTAGATAAGCCCGGTAATAGCCGAGAGAAAGAGAACTATGACTACGATTGATCCGGCGTTCGTGTTTTGTAATCCGGCGACAGTCTTGTCGGTTTTCACAGCGCCGTCTGTCTCCGTGTCGGTAGCTTGGGTCCTGGCTCCTTTCACCATTTCTATTCCTCCGCAATCGCAAGCTTCCTGTGCGCTGTGGCAGTAGATATCTCCCCCCGTAGGACACTTAGACCCTTTGCAATCTTTTTCCAGGCTGCAGGCGTCCGAACAGTTTATCGTTTCCGGTATCTGTGCATATACGGCTGCATCCATATCACATTGCCAGCCTGAACCGGAGAGAGTCGGAGTTTCTACTACGTCTATGTCGACGGTCACTGTGCCGTCTTGGGCGTCGGCCATCGATGCGGTTGCTTTTATTTTTCCTTTTCCGAGAACCTCCGGCGCAATGTAAGAAAATAAGCACTGTCCGGATTCGTCAGTTCTGCAGGAAGAGACATCGAGTGCTTCGCATCCGTCAGACTCGCAGGAAAGGTTAAGCCTTCCACTGCCGAAAATGATCGAGGCTTTTACTTGCGCTTCGGGTACTCGGATGCCGTCCTTTTCGACGATAAAAGCGATTACACGATTATCGTGCGGGCTGACAATAAGTTTATCGGGAAAAGAAGCGATGGACATCTGAGCGGCCTGCGCCGATGAAGCCCACAGCATTCCTCCGCATATACAGATGGTTAATATGAACAGGATACCATTCCTTATTTTCATATGGTTATATTTTGTTTATTATGATTAAGACGAAAAACTAGTTCTTTATTTTTAACATTTCTTCCAATCCGATCACGATACCATAAGAAACCATTGACAGGGCAAGCCCGATAATCGCCGAAGTAATCGTGTGTTTGGCGGATTGCATGGTGTCTTCGTTGCCGGCCGCAACCGTGTATTTTACTCCTCCTATTACTATGAAAAGTAGAGCAAATATTCCTATAAGTGAAAGTATGGCTTTGACTCCGAGAATGAGTACATCTGCAATTGTGTCTGTGCCGCTCCCCCCCGTGTTGAGTGGATTACAAAAATATCCCGAGTTTGGATCACAAGTAGACGCTGTCGCGAAACTTGCGCAGAAAAAGAACAGAGCTAAAAACGAGATAGCAAAAATATTTATTCTTATAGCTGAATCATTTTTCATCATCGATTTTATTATGATTGCATCAATGCTTCGAACTCCTCTTTCTCTATGACCTCCACCTCCATCAGTCTCTTGGTAACTTTTTCTAATTTCTCTTTGTTCTCTTGAATTACTTCGGTAGCTTTCTTATATGCGTCCGCTATGAATTTTTCTATCTCAGTGTCTATTTCTGATGCTATTTTCTCGCTGTAGTTTCTTTGTTCATGGATTTCTTTGCCAAGGAATACGGTATCGCTATGTTCTCCGAAAACTACGGGGCCCATTTTTTCGCTCATACCGAATTTAGTTACAAGTTTCCTCGCTAAGTCGCTTGCACGTTTGAGGTCATTACTTGCTCCGGTAGTGAGGTCGTCAAAAATAATTTTTTCTGCGGCATATCCTCCCAGTAACATCGCCAGTTCATCAAGGAATTCCGATCTGGTGTGGAAGTTTTTATCCTCTTGCGGTAAATTCAAGGTGTAGCCGGCGGCGTGTCCGCGACTTATGATAGAAATCTTGTGGATAGGGTCGGTGTTGGGAAGAATATGTCCAACAATAGCGTGTCCGGCTTCGTGATAAGCGGTAATCTTCTTTTCTTTTTCTATATATACTTTCCCCTTTCTTTCCGGACCCATCATGACTTTTTCGATGGATTCTAGAATCTCATCGTTACCGATAGTTTTCTTGTCATGTTTGGCGGTCAGGATTGCCGCTTCGTTGAGAAGATTAAAGAGTTCAGCGCCGGAAAACCCCGGAGTCCTCTGTGCGACTTTCTGCAAATCTACGTCTTTGGCTAGGGGCTTATTCTTAGCGTGTACCTCCAGTATTTCCTTGCGGTCCCTGATGTCAGGCATATCAATCATAACGCGGCGATCAAATCTTCCCGGTCGGAGCAGCGCCGGATCCAAAACATCGGGGCGATTGGTGGCGGCTAGGACAATTACATTGTCTTTAGTATCAAAGCCGTCCATTTCTACCAAAATCTGATTGAGGGTCTGTTCCCGTTCGTCGTGTCCCCCGCCCAAGCCTGCGCCACGGTGTCGGCCCACGGCATCTATCTCATCGATGAAAAGTATCGAAGGAGCGCTTTTCTTGGCGTTCTTGAAAAGATCACGCACACGTGAGGCTCCCACTCCGACGAACATCTCGACGAATTCTGATCCTGAAATGTTGAAGAAAGGCGCGTCGGCTTCTCCCGCGACCGCTTTGGCCAGCAGAGTCTTACCGGTGCCCGGTGCGCCTAAGAGTAAAACTCCACGTGGGATTCTGGCTCCCAGTTTCTGGAATTTCTCCGGGTTCTTGAGGAATTCCACCACTTCCCGCAGTTCTTCTTTGGCTTCTCTGGCTCCAGCCACGTCCGCGAACGTTACTTTTTTCTTAGGGTCTCCCGGTTTGAAGAACCTGGCTGTGGATTTACCGAAAGACATAGCCTGTGAATTGGCTTGTTGCGCTCGGCCGAACATGATCCATAAGAGGAAGCCGAGGAAAATCAGGGTAATCAGGGTTGGCAAAAGCGCCGCCCCCCATATTTCCCATGCTGATTTCTGCAAACGGCTTATGTTGAGAGCACTGATCTTCGCTTGGTCTACGCCATAATCTTCGCGCAGCGTGGCTTCCAGCGATGAATCAAAATCCTTGTATACAATCTGTTTTTCACCATTTTTGAGCAGGATATCAACTTCTTGCACGTCTTCCAAATTTTTTACTTCCAGCTTTTCCACCTGGTCGGAGGAAATCGCAGATGAAAGCTCATTTAAAGTCACTTCCTTAGGTGCTGTTTCCGAACTGCCCAATAAACTAAAAATTCCCGTCAGGAATATGAATAGTAAAACGATAGTAAGTAAGTTCTTAAAAAGACTGCCCTGTGGTGCGATATTAGAATTTTTCTTTGCCATAGTATTATGTTATTCCAGCTTAAATCTAAACAAGAGCGAGTGTGTCTCATGTATCTTATTTATAAAGGAATTATATCAGTCCAGTTCATTTTATGCAATAAAAAAGCCTCCCCTTACAGAGAGGAGTACATTTTTTCGTATTTTACATCAGTGTTGCACCGCTTATGGAGTCTATATAGTCGCCCATAAAGGAAGGTAGGACTAAAACGAGTATCAGTAGTGGCAGTACGAAGGCAATAATCGTAAAGAGCATAGAATAGAGGAAATATTTTCTCGTTTTCTCGGCCGAGGTGTGCGTTTTTTGCAGAAGCTCCTGGTTCTGCTTGAGAAGTTCGAGGATTTGTTCTTCGTTTGTCATGATATTGAGTAATTAGAGGTAGATTTATAAATATGTATTCTAAAAGTTCATTAACATCGTGTGTCATTCTGAGGTATTCCGAAGAATCTCGTTATCTTTAGCATAATGAGAAATACTTCGTTCCGTTTAGCTTATTATCTTGCCCGATTTGAGTGAACTGGGGATTGTTTCAGTCTCGATAAGAGTTGTTATCTTTAATATAGCTTTTCCCGCGTCATCTCAAATTAACTAAACCTGTTCCACAATCCAGTAATATGCAGCTTTTGGAGTCTCTTCTCTTCTTTCCGGGAGAGGGTCGGGGTGAGGGGGGTAAAAGCGAAAATGTTATGTTACGGATTATGTAAATTTGGCACTAGGCTTTACTAAGATTTCTCAATCGGAGTACTTCGTTTCGAAATGACACCCTCTTTTACTCATGGAACTGTGGATAATCGGGGGATAACTGTGTAAAACTCTGAATTGATGAGTTTTTTCGGTTAGACTTATCATTGCGGATAAGGCGAATACTCAGATTCTGCATATCGGATACGATAAATCGCTTATTCCCTTTATCCGATAAAGTAAACCCTATACCATATTGTGTTTAGGTCGGTATTGCAGCGCTTCCGCCACGTGCATGCTCTCAAGTTGCTCTTTTCCCTCCAAATCGGCAATAGTGCGGGCGACTTTGAGGATTTTGTAATACGAACGGGCGCTGAGATTGAATTGGCTGACCGCAGTTTTCAGTAAATTGATGGTCGCTTCATCGGTGGGGCAGAATTCTTTGACGATTTGCGAATTCATCTCGGAATTGGAGACAACGTCTTTGCCTTCAAAACGTTTTTTCTGGATCTGTCTGGCAGCTTCCACACGTTTTTGGATTATTTCCGAGGATTCTTCCAGCTCTTCGCCGGAAAGCTTGTCGAATTTGATCCGTGGCACCTCGATACATAGGTCAATGCGGTCCAGAAGTGGTCCGGAAATCTTTTTCTGGTATTTGATAATCTGTGAAGGAGAGCAGGAACAGTCGTGTTCGGGATCATTCAGATATCCGCACGGACAGGGGTTCATACTGGCAATCAGCGTGAATTGTGCTGGGAAAGTGAGTGTGCCTTGGGCGCGTGAAATGGTGACAATACCATCTTCCAGCGGCTGGCGGAGATTTTCGAGTATCGTGCGGGGAAACTCCGGCAATTCATCGAGAAATAGTACACCGCGGTGCGATAAACTGATTTCTCCCGGTTTCGGGAACGCTCCTCCTCCGACCAGAGCTGGCGCGCTCGCGCTGTGATGCGGGGTGCGGAAGGGGCGTGTAGTGATCAGTGGCTTGTTTCCGGGAAGAAGTCCTGCAATGCTGTAGATTTTCGTGACTTCCAGGGCCTCCTCTTTGGTCATTTCGGGGAGGATAGTCGGTACTGCGCGTGCCAGCAGTGTCTTGCCGGTACCAGGCGGCCCGCTCATCAGGACGTTGTGTCCTCCGGCGGCGGCGATTTCCAGCGCGCGCTTTACGTGTTCCTGTCCCTTGATGAAAGCCATATCGATCGAGTGTTTCGGTTTCTTATCCGAGGTGCCAATATCTATCGTTGTGGCAGGCTCAATCTTTTCGTTTCCGTCGAGGTAAGCGATGAGCTGCTGCAGACTTTCGATGGGTATGATTTCAATCCCCTCTACCAGTCCCGCCTCGAATTCGTCTACCTTTGGCACGAAAATTCTCTTGTATTTTTTGTTTTTGGCAAAAAGCGTGATAGGTAAGATACCGTTAGTGTGACGGAGCTTGCCGTTGAGTGCTAATTCTCCCACGAAGAGCGAGCCTGTAAGGTCAGCTTCAATCTGCCGGCCGGCGGCGAGTATGCCTACGGCGATTGGTAAATCATAGGCGGGGCCTTCTTTCTTGATATCCGCCGGGGCGAGATTGATCGTAGTCCGTGTTGCTGGGAAATTCGTGCCGCTATTTTTGATAGCCGATTTGACGCGCTCTTTCGATTCCTGCACAGCAGTATCAGGTAGCCCCACAACAATGACATTGAACAACCCCGGACTGATATCTATCTCTACTTCCACCTCTTCGCAATCCAAACCGATCACCGCACAAGAGTTGATCTTGGAAAGCATAACTTTGAAATTAGAAGTTAAATTTAGTATAACATCTAGAAAATTGTAGTCTTATTTGTTTCCACTATGACATATAACTAGCGGTTTGTGAAATATAGAATTAAGGCAGAGCATTTTGAAGTAAATAGACAAAAAAAGATAGCAGAATAACTTGATTGTTTTTTTTCTGCTATTCTGAATTTTTTACGGAAGGTTTTCTCTTCCATAGAAGGCGAATATATTTTTTATGGGCGAGGTTACATGCATTTTGTTCATCCGTTCATCTTCTAGTGTTAATCTCCCATAACATAAATCTAGAAAGGTTGGGTACAATCTATTTCCTACTCCCATTTCTCCCTTGTTGCCCTTGATTTTTTCAACCTTAAATAATTTTTTGTCAGGTTTATACTCGATTAAGTATATGGAATCCTCTGTTTCTATCATGAAGGATTTTACTTCTGTCATAAGTCCCATCTTATGGTCGGAGATTACTAATATCGGTTCAGCTCCCGCCACAAGGCGCGATCCATACGGGGATATTCCCAGGGATTCGCCTCGATAAACATTACCTCTCCCCGGTCCTTTTGTCGTAGTAACAACAAAGGCTTCACGTTCGTGTACTATACTATGTTCCGTAGAAGCAGTCCTTACTATTATTGCGCATTCTCTATAGTCTCTTTTATGGATTCCTTCCATCTTAAACCCTCTTTTTGTTTATTTGATTAATCCTGTAAAGTATGTAGATGATAGTATAAGTCGATATATCCGTCAATAGTACACCCTTTTCTATACTGAAGTGCAATTTATTTTATCGCGCGTATAACATGACCGAGAGCACATACAAAAGTGCGATATGAGCAGGATAAAAGATATAGAAAAAGTATTTATATCCCTCACCCTTTTTGCCGTTATAGAGTATTATAAAAAATACGGCGAAAGTCATCATCCATCGGATGCTCTCATCATTCGCCCAGACCATCAGACATAGTGCGACGAAGCAGGCGGCTTGTGCGGGTCTGCTTTGTCTGGTGTAGTACAGCATAATACCGAGGAAAATATAAAACCATCCTCCTTCTGCAAATAGTGTCAGAGGTATTATAGTTATCAGAAGGATGGAATATGAGAGAAGGTGTCTTATCTCTTTTTTGTGGGCTTTTATCTGGTCGATACAGTATACGGACAAAACTGTGAGCAATATCGATCCAAAGATGTTATTTTGTATCACGAAGCCATCCGGACGAGGGAAGGCAAACATCAGGTAATATCTTAATGCTTCCATAAGTAAGTAAAACGCAAAAAGGCGAAGTATATATTTTTTACGGTCATGGGTATAATAAAAACCTTCGGCGGTGCAGAATATAAATAGTGGAAGCGATAATCTGCCCAGCATCGTAAGTAAGACAGGGGCCGATCCGGTGTATGCAAAAAACTCATAAATATGGTCCAAAAACATAAGCGCCAGCGCAATCATTTTCAGCTGGGTAGTCGTAAAATATTTTTTTATGGTAATCATCTTGTTAGTTGTTTTTTTATCAGGAAATTTGATTCCCCTCTCGAGAGGGGTGGCGCGGAGCGACGGGGTGTGTGGGAACGGTATATTTCAATATAGTATTATTCTACACATTTTCTCTAAAAGAGTCACTATGTTCCTCTGTCCATCTTTTAATCGCTTCCACCACCCCTTCCATATTTCTCTTAACCTCAATATCTTGAAATCTCAAAAATCTGACTCCGAACTTTTCCAGATCCTTTTGTCTTTCTATATCACAATAATATTTCTCATCGTGGCTGACTCCGTCGATTTCAATTGCTAACATTAACTCTTCACAAAAGAAGTCAACGATATAATTTCCGATAAGCTTTTGCCTATGAAAATCATATCCTTCCATTCTTTTGCTTTTCAAATGTTCCCACAATAGGACTTCCGACAAAGTGCTGTGATTCCTCAAATTCTTTGCGAGCTGTTTCAGTTTGGGATTGTATGGAATTATCTTACGCATAAATAATGTTTTTAACACACCCCACGCAAACGATATGGCTAAAGCCACATCGGCGCCACCCCTCTCAAGAGGGGAATATGAATGTGGCTATTTTAGGCAAAAGAAAGGCGAGAAGGACTGACACAATCGTGATAATAATAGCGTCAGTATTTCTCTGTAAGAAACCATGTTTAGCATCTTTATCTTTTAAATATATGGTTGAATAATTTTTAGATTTTAAATTATAATACCAACGAATCCAAATAATAGAAACTAAGACTAATAGAATTCTTATTTCTAACAATTTTATAGGAATAGCCAAATAAATTAAATTAAGCATTAAACAAACTAGCCATAAATTTCCAAAATATTTTATTGCAATTGTTTTTTTACTGACGATTTTTTTTATTTTTTCTACAATTCCTATAGATACCACATCGTTGTAATAGGAGATATCGCTAAACGCTCTCGTGAATTGTAGCTTTATAAAGGGAGTAGTTGATTCAAAAGATGCGCTATGTAGTTTTGTTATTTTCTTTTTACTTAATTCCTCAATTAGCTCTTCTATAGAGTCAGAGGATAGCTCGTTCTCCAATTGTCTGTCTGCTACTGTTATTAGATAGCTCTTGCAATTTTCTTTAAAGAGTTCTTCTATCTCTTTAAGATTTTCTGGATATAGAACTGTACTGTTGAAATCAAGCCTTATATACTTAGATTTTTTTCCATTGTTTTAAATATAATTATAGATTTACTATGCCATATAAATTATATTTTGTTAAATAAAAAAACGGGATTATCTCTATCTTGTTTCTTGTATTTTGTGTTAAGAATCCCCTCTTGAGAGGGGTGGCGCTGGAAGCGACGGGGTGTGTGGGGACGGTCTGCGAATCAACACTCCAAATTCTATGTAGCAATAAGAATCTATTGGATGTAAATCATTGGCTATTTGCCGATTCAACGTACCTCTCGCAACGTCATGGCTATTCCCCTCTAGGGGGGGCGGATTAAAATATACCACAGGAAGTGCCGGTGGGTCAGCGCGCACGGGGTGCCACTTTCCAAATTGAATCTACCCCTTGACAGAAATGGATTATTCTGCTAAAATATGAGGTCATATAAAATATTGTATTCAATCAAAATTAAAACTCATAGGGAGGAAAAGTAGTGTCTTTAAATCAGGTGATACTCGCTGTTATGAGCATTGCTACTGCAGTAATCATAATGTATATGCTGAAGGCGGAAGTCTTGAGCAAAAAATTGAAATCTCGGATACTGAAAAATGAGATATCAGTGGAAGAGATCAGCACAAAGGCGTCTATGGTAGCAACATGTTATTTAAGAGCTAATATATTTGTGCTCGTTGTTGCTATTTTAGCTGGAGCGCTTCAATCCGTATAAATATAAGAGAGGGACATGGTAAAAAAGATATCAAATATTTTATATGATTATTACGGTGCTATAAAAGCCAAATTCGATATGTTTCTCTTAAGCGGACAATATTCCCAGGAGAAATACAAATCTGAATTTGGCTTATTTTTATTGGCACAATTTCACATCCACCACATTCATCTGTAGTTCCCTATTCCCATTCCATTCGTTAACTTCCAGCTGGAAAACCACATCCACTTTATCTCCCCAACGCAGTCCCGTCTCACGCTCCGGCATGTGGTCCAGCATATGTCCCAGGCGAAAACCGATAGCCGGGAAATATTTTATTTCTTCGTTTTTTAGTATAGTTGTGAAGCAAGCCTTGAGGTGGTTCTTGTCGCTTCCGACCGTTTTGATCTCTTCGACTTCTAAATTTTTCACGAGGAAGGTCGGTTTGCGATTGGCAAAGCCGAACGGTCCGAATTTCTCCAGTGAGTCGAGAAGTTCCCAGTCGATTTTTTCTGATGCGATTTCTGCGTCGATTTCAATGGAGGGGATGAGGTCGTTTTCCGTCAGGATTTCTTCTGCTATCCCGTTCATCATTTTCTCGAATTTTTTGAGAGAATTTTTTTTGAGCTTGAGTCCTGCCGCTTGCGAGTGTCCTCCGAATTGTGTCAGGAGGTCTTTGCATTTTTCGATCGCCTCGATAAGATTGAACGCGGGGATGCTTCTGCCCGAGCCTCCGCACACGCCGTCTTCGTTTTCATTTAAAATCAGAAAAGGTCGGCAATATTCTTCTGTGAGTTTTCCTGCTACGAGTCCTACTAGACCGACTTTCCAATCCGTTCCTTTCTCAATCACGATTTTGGGAAGGACTTTCTTTTTATCAAGTCGCACGCGGACTTCTGCCATCATCTTTTCCGTGAGTTTCTGCCTCGTCTGGTTGCTCTTCTCCAATTTTTCGGCAAGTTCCTGCGCTTCAACGTTATTTTCGCTCATCAAAAGTTTGTAAGCCGCGTTTGCATGGTCCATCCGTCCGGCGGCATTGAGTCTCGGTGCCAGATTGAAAGCGATATGTCCGGCATCCAGAAGCTGTCTTTTGGCTCGGCTTTCGCTTTTGCCTGTCTCCAGTCCCGCGACGCCTAAGAGTTTTTTGATTCCGACTCTTTGTGTTTTATTGAGGACCAAAAGTCCGTATTGTGTGAGCGTGCGATTCTCTCCCAGAAGGTCGACGCAATCGGCAACAGTTCCGAGTGCCACCAAATCCAATAGCCATTTCTCAAATCCCGGTTTCATCTTCTCGAATTTTTCCGGATAATTTTTCTGAAGATGTACGAGCAGTCCCTGTGCGAGCTTGAATGCTACGCCTACGCCTGCTAATGATTTGAAAGGATATTTGCAATCGGGCTGTTTTGGGTTTATGATTGCATACGCTTCCGGTCTTTTTTCGGGAACGTGATGATGGTCCGTCACGATTACCTCGATGCCGAGTTCGTTGATCGCGTCCACACTTTCGACGTTGGACACTCCACAGTCGACCGTGATAATCAAGTTCGGTTTTCGTTTGGCAATTTCCAAAATAGCCTTTTCCGTGATGCCATAGCCTTCTTTCTCTCGGTCGGGGATATAGATATCCAAAAACTCTTTAGCTTTTTTTCCGCTGATGCCGGACAGGACTCTTTTGAGCTCGCAAAGAGTGTCCGTAAGCACGGCTGATGAAGTTACTCCATCGACATCATAATCGCCATATACTAGAATCTTTTCATCTCCTTCCAGCGCCGAAAAAATTCTCGCAATCGCTTTTTCCATATCCTTCATCAGATATGGGTCGTGAAGGTCAGATTCATAATCGGGATTAAAAAATTCGTCGATCACTGTCTGATCGCGCAGTCCCCGGTCCCAGAGCAGTTGCAATACTATAGGAGATAATTCCGGAAACTTTTTCTCAAAACTCTTCGGATATTTCTTGTTCACAAGCCAACGTTTTTGCATATCAAGATTTTTAGTTGCTAGTAAACTGATTATACCATTATGCCGGATTTATAAAAAGTTTAGAGCGAATTTAAATGAAGTATTAGGCGGAGTAGCAGACTTCAGTCTGCGCGGCTGTCCTATGCTATGGGAACGAAAGAGTGGGGTTCTTCTAACTTGGGATAACCGCGCGGGATAAATCCCGCTACTCCATTTTACGATTTTGCTTTATAATACAATCAAATAAATAATCATCACTTATGAAAGTCAATATCAAGAAATCGGAACTCAAAACTAATATCATAGCTTTTATGCGCAACGCAGGCTTTACGCCGTTTCACGATAGCTACATCCGTGTGCTCGGATCGGGCGGATATCCCCGCTTCCACATTTACATCGACGAGCTGGATGAAAAATATGTTCTCAATCTCCATCTTGACCAGAAGCGTCCCAGTTACGGCACCGAAACCGCTCACAGTGGCGATTACGAAGGCAAAGCGGTGGAGGACGAAGCCGATCGGATTGTGGATGTTTTGTATAGATAAAAAAAGCTACAAATTATTTATAAGAAATAATGTTGTAGCAAGCTGATTTGCTTGGGATTAAGCAAATCTAAAATTTTTTCTCGTAAATCTTAAAAATTTTTTAATGATTTCTTTTGCTTCTGTCTGAGACAACAGGGGTTTTCCCTCAATCTCATTCATATGAGAGTTCCTCTCAATTGCAACAATGGCACCTGGTGTATACCATTTTGCATATATTTTCAGAAGGTTGGATATCCAAAACTTATTTTCCTGCGATAATCCCGCAAGTACATTTTGGTTCACTTGTTTATGTTCTTTTTTTAGATCTGAAGTATACATTGCAAAATCTACGCAATTGTGTGCTCCGCTGAAATTTATAAATCCTACCAGTAACGCCTCTTTTTCTTCTATCGAGACTGGAATTAGTGCAAACTCTATATCTTTTCGGAACATTCTAACATAGTATTCCATAAAATACAGAAGTTCTATTATTGATATTTTTGCCATAATATCTCCTCCAACTTGTTAGCTGGTAAAATATATCAAAAATTTGATATCTTCTATGAGCCAAAAAGTATTATCGAAATTTGTATTCTATTCTAACAAGTAGAATCTGTCAATATTATACGGTATTATTAAGGCAAAATCCTTGACAAAACCCCAATTTTCTATACAATTAAAGAGCTTAAACACAAATTTTACAGACCAGATAATCGCTGAGGAAAAGCAATTTTCCCCAGAGGAAAGTCCGAACACCCACGCCTTCGGGCGCGTCGTGGCAGTTGCTAACGGCAACCGTCTTTTTGCGCAAGCGAAGAGATAGGGAAAGTGCCGCAGAGACTATACTAGGAAGCTTGTCTTCCCAAACGTGAAAAGTCAATCGGTGTTTTCAATTTATTGGAAGCTACGGTTGTCCCTTGCCGGTAACGGCAAGCGGTGGAAAACCCTGCCTGGTGCAAGAGCAAACTTGGGGAACCTCGGTTCTCCATGACAAAGTGGCTCGCTTGATCTTGCCGGTGACGGCAAGGCTAGATAGATGATTATCGCCTTATGGATGCAAATCTATAGGGAACAGAATTCGGCTTATGGTCTGTGAAATTTGTTTTTAAGTATTACTCTGTAAAATCTTATATGAAAAAGTCCGAACTGATGTTTAATGTACTCCTAGTTCCGATAGACTTTCTGATGGTAATCTTGGCAGGAATACTCGCCTACTATGTCCGGTTCGCGCCACAGTTGGAAGTGCTGAGGCCTGTGGGTTTCGAGATGGACTATCAGGCCTTTTTGGAAATAGTTTTTGCGATGGTGCCTATTTTTATCGGCTTCTTTGCCTTTTTCGGTCTCTATAGTTTGAGTAGTGTGCGTAAATTTTGGAGAGAAATATTGCGGGTAGTTGCGGGAGTGTCTGCCAGTTTTATGTTTATCTTATTTATGATCTTTTTCGCACGAGAGGAATTTCCGTCGCGGTTTATTTTCTTTGCCGCATGGCTTTTGGCAATACTTACCATCTCAATCGGCAGGGTAATCGTGCGTTTTATTCAGGGCTACGTTGCGCGCAAATACAGCTTCGGTTTTCACCGCTTGGTGTTGGTGGGAAACAATTCTCTGATGAAAACCATTCAAGGCGAAATCAATCGCAACCATACCCTTGGCTACAAAGTGGTGCGCAAGCTCAAGAAAGTGGATTTGGATCTCCTGACCAAGCTCCATAATGATCCGGGAATTGATGAGATTATTCTTTGTTCTTCCGAGATGGACAAGAATGAGGTGCAGATTCTCTTGGATTTTTGTCGGGAGAAGAATATCGTTTTTAAATTTGTGCCGGATATGTTCCAGTCGCAAGCGGCGCTTTTCGAGATGGAGACGCTTTCCGACGTAACTCTTATCGAAGTAAAAAGAACCTCTCTCGAAGGATGGGGACGTATCATCAAGCGTGTAGTCGACGTGATTTTTTCCGCTATCGCTCTTGTCGTACTGTCTCCATTCTTCTTGCTGATTGCATTCTTGATCAAGCTCGATAGTGCCGGTCCTGTCTATGCCCGATTGGATCGTATCGGTCAGGGCAAGAAATTCAAGCTGTATAAATTCCGCTCGATGTATCGGGGCGCGCATCAGATGAAATATAATCCTGACGGTACTCTCAGTGAAGAGTTCAAGAAAATCAACGAACGCGGGGAAGGACCGCTCTTTAAGACTCGTAATGATCCGCGCGTAACTCATTTGGGCAAGTTCATCCGCAAGACTCGTTTGGATGAGTTTCCCCAACTCATCAATGTGCTCAAAGGAGATATGAGTCTGGTGGGGCCGCGGCCGCATGAACCGGAAGAAGTGGCAAAGTATGAGAATCGCCATCGCAAACTGCTTACTATCAAGCCGGGCATTACGGGGATGTCTCAAGTCAACGGCAGTTCCGATCTGGACTTCGAGCGTGAAGTAAAACTAGACGTTTTCTATATCGAGAATTGGTCTTTGGGGTTGGATATCATATTGCTCTTCAAAACCTTTTTGATTTTTCTGGAAGGCGACGATTCCGCATGCTAGGTTATGAGATAGAATTCTAGACAGATTATTTTTAGAACCCTATCCTATTATTTTGTAGCTTTGCAGTTTGGTCTAATGATATATACCTAAAAATCTGTTCAATGTATTGAGAAGAATCAGCCGAAAAGCGACCGCGCTCTCCGCGCTGTTTTTTTATCTCCTTTTGTTGTATAATCAAATCAAACCAATAATCATCACTATTATGTTTTTCAAGAGAATGAAATATCTGTGCCTTGCAGCAATCATTCTGTTGCCGACAGCTTCGGCAATTGCGACTGATTCATCAAAGCCCATCGTAATCACTTTCTTGGGGGTAGATATCAAAGAACGGGCAACGAGAGCGATACAATTCCTGCTCAGTGTCGCCGGCACGGTTGCACTCCTAATGCTTATTGTCGGCGGTATCTTCTTTATGATTTCTATCGGCAATCCCGACTCTCAGCAGAAAGCAAAAAGGATGGTGATCGGAGCGCTGGCCGGACTGATTGTTATATTGATGTCTTTTGCTCTCATTTCTCTTGTAAATGATTTCTTGGTGTGATACTTTTGATTTTTTAAAAAAGGCGATATGGAAATAGAATATTTTGACGCCGATGTCGTGACCGTAATCCAGGATCTTGCTGCTTGGCTGCTCAGCTACGTCGCGGCTCTCGCACTACTCCTGCTTATAGGAGATGGGGTTTACTATATGGCTGCCGGCGATGATCCACAAAAGCAGAAGCGGGCAAAGAATGCGGCCTCATACATCATACTCGGTCTATTGATTGTAGTGCTTTCTTATGCGCTGTTGAAAGCAGCCGAGGAGGTCGCGGTTAACTAACATTAATTTTACGAAAATGAAAATATTGATTCTGGGAGCCAAAGGTATGCTCGGCCATGAACTTGCAAAAGTTTTTTCCGATAAGGATAAATACGAAGTTACTCTTTGGGACCGTGAAGAATTGGATATTACGGATCAAGAGGCAGTGGATGCCAAGGTTAAGGAACTTCACCCCGAAGTCATCATAAATGCCGCCGCCTATACCGCAATCGATAAGGCGGAGAGCGAGACGGATTTGGTGTACAAGATAAACGCCTATGCGGTAGGCTATTTGGCTAATTTGGCCAAGGATATCGGGGCGCTACTTATCCATTTCAGTACGGACTACGTTTTTGACGGCGAAAATAATATGGGATACAAAGAAGACTATCCGGTCAAGAATCCCGCAACCGTGTATGGCAAATCCAAAAAATTGGCGGAAAAGATGATTGAAGATATCAACCCTCGACATTTCCTCATCAGAACCCAGTGGCTATTCGGGATATCTGGCAAGAATTTTATTGAGACTATGCTCCGAATCGCGGACGAGGGGAAAGACTTGAAAGTTGTGAATGATCAGTTCGGAAGTCCGACATATGCCAAAGATTTGGCCGAGAGGGTGCGTGAAATGATTGAAGAGAACCGCGAATCTGGAATCTATCACATAACCAACTCTGATACTTGCAATTGGTACGATTTCGCGCAGAAGATATTTGAGCTTTCGGATATTCATCCATCCTTGAAACCCGTGACATCGGAAGAATTCGCAGCTCCTGCCAAACGCCCTACCTATTCGATGCTCATCAACACCAAACTCCCTCCACTTCGCTCTTGGCAGGACGCACTGCAGGCATATCTGATTGAGACCGGAAGGATTAAGGAGTAAAATCTATTCGGTCCAAAGATAAGAGAGGCATCATATTGCCTCTTTTATTGTTCTCTCATAATAATATTCTGTGGATAACTTCTACTTTTCCGGATGACAGTTTACTTTTTATGGCTTAAAATGGTCATTTAAAAAACTGTTGACATATTTTTTTTTATTGCTATACTGTCCTTACCTTAATGAGAAATATGGAAAACTTTAAATTACAATCTAGCGTTTCTGAAACAAGCCGAACCTTCGGTATGTTTAAGGTTGTAATTATTAGCCTACTAACAGTCGGGTAGCTTTCTTTTGGATTATAAACGTACGGATTAAATCCGAAAGAAAGCCACTTAATCAAAGTGGGTTTTTTATTTATTCTAAATTTGCTTTTTGTCCCTGCTTCAGCTCCGTGTCTTTTTTGGAGAGTCGTATCTGGGATAAAAAACAAAAACGATTTACAAAAATTAACAAATTAGGGGGAGTGAAAAATTTTAGGACTGCTTAAAAGGAGCAAAAGTGAAATATAAGCTATTAGCCGCGGGCAAACATCCTGCGACAGATCCGGATTCTTACGAGGAATCCTTAGGGACGAATCAGAGAGAAGACACAATCTTCTCGACTGCCAAGCCTGGCTTATATCCGCTCCAATCCGATAGGCAACGTGATTACAAATCAAATCCATACGTTGCCTCCCAATCCCTGCTTTGCAAAAGATTATATTTTGTAGGCAGAGATTAGTCTTTCAATCAAAAACGATTGGAAGATTAAAGAGGTAAAAAGATGAGAATAAAAATGAAACCGAGAATAGAAAAAACAAAGCGGCAAATATTTGCTGAGGAAGTAGGGGAAACTATTTGGAATTTCTTTAGATTTAGATATGTATATTTTCTAGTCTGCGGCTATTTTCCATAAATACTTCCCCCACTCTATTTATTTCGTTTTTGATTCTATAATTCTAAAAGTGTATTTCTTCTTAAAATATATTTTTACGATATCGTTAAAAATGATTCCTGCCTTGCAAAAAATTTTATTTTGTAGGTAGAAATTAATCTTTTATTTAAAAAAAACAATTAAAAGATTGATATTGGGAGGAGAAAAAGATGGGAAAAAGACAAGCGGAAGTAAAAGTCATAGAAATAAATATAAATCCACGGAGTGAAGATGTCATTCCGGTGTTAAAGGAAATCAGGCAGAATATTGAAGGAATAAAGGGAACTGTGAAAGTCTTGTATAGTTTTAAAAAGGGAAGACTTTTCTTTACCGTTCCTTTCGAAATGTATGATTTGGCCTTGAAATTACTTCAAGAAAAAATACCAGGAGTAGAAATTTCAAAGTCAAATAGGGAGAGAGATGCGATTTGCTCTCTCTCCTGACTAAATTTTTTATTTTGAGCTTTTATTTTGTGGGGTAGATTTTACCCTACAGAATAAAGTCTCAAAAAAACTAAAACATAATTTGAGGCTGAAAATAAAAAGAATGGAGATAATAGATCTAGGAGGAAGGTAAACATGGTATCGGTTAACGGTAATGATTATCAAACAAAGAAAATTCCGCCAGAGGTGGAAGTGTTAAGAGATGAAGGTGTCTTGTCTTTGTCTGACCCTTCTTTGCCGAAGAATGAAACATTAGATTCTTACGAGTGACTGGGAAAATAACAAAACTCAGTTCTCTCTTTTTCAAACCAAAATCATTTCATATATGTCTACGCAATCGCAAGTCATTATTAGCATTATTATTGTAGTCGGGATTTGGCCCGGTGGGTTTTGATGCCTACAAAACTTACTAGGTTAAATCCCGACTTATCAAAGTTGGGATTTTTTAATAAAAACAAAAATAAAAATTAAAGGTGACGGATAATGGTTATGGTTGAAGTTACACAAGAAGATGTAGTTCGTATAAAGGATGCATTCGCAGAGAATAATCTTAACGATAAGGCGATATTCCTTCAGACTGTAGGACAAATACAGTTTTTGTCTGTTTGCAAGCTGATGTCTAGTAAGGAAAAAAGACTGGCCGAGGGAATAGTCAGAAATGTAGTTTTTGGAATATAAAATTAATAAAACGTTGCTCAAGTCTAAAATGACTTGGGTTTTTATTTTACGCTCTGGAGGACAGATGATATAATAAAAGTGTAAATTAAAGAAATATATGGGCGAAATTTTCAAAGAATCTAAGAGCTATCTCAGTCACATCCAAATATATATTTGGATTTCGTTGGCCATTTTTTTGCTTTCTGCCGTTGCCGGCTTTTATGCTTCTCAATACTATCCGCAAGAAATACAGTCATATCTGGACGAGGCGGAAATTTTTTTCTCGTCGATGCAATCCCCCACTCTTTGGGGAACCTTTTTGATGATTTTGCAAAACAATGTGGAGGCGATGCTACTTATAGTCTTTCTAGGGGTATTCGTTGGATTTTTTTCTTTTGCTTTTCTTATCGCCAATGGTTTTATCGTAGGTGTTTTTGCCCATCTGTTTTATATGCAGAATATGCTGTTACTTTTTTTCGTGGGTATTTTTCCCCATGGTATCGTTGAAATTCCTTGCATGCTCTTTTCTGCGGCAATAGGTTTCCGAATCGGAAAAACAGTGATCGATAAGATTTTTTATAAAAAGACAAGTCTGACGGCAGAATTGTCAGAGGGAATTAAATTCGCTGTTACTATAATTGTTCCTGCATTGGTCTTGGCGGCGCTCATCGAAACATATATAACACCTCTTTTTATCGCTCTGGTCCAAACTGGCCCGGAGGTTTAAAACCCTTTGCTTTTTTAAAAAAACATGTATAATGGATGGGTAAAGCAAGGGCCTGTAGTAAAGTGGTATTACATCGCATTCGCATTGCGGAGGCGCGAGTCCGATTCTCGCCAGGTCCACAAAATAATTGATATACGCAACAAAGAAAAGGCTCAGAGCCTTATTTTTGTTAATTCGTATTTTGGATTATAATTGAGATAAATCAATAATTTATATTATGAAAAGTCAAAGTGAAAATATCCGACAAATCATCTCCATATTGGAAAAGGACTATCCCGATTATGATACTGAGCTTAATTTCAAAACGCCACATCAGCTTTTAGTAGCGGTTATTCTCTCGGCACAGTGTACAGATAAGAGGGTAAATCTGGTGACAAATAGTCTTTTTGATAAGTACAAGGACGTAAAGGCGTTTGCAGATGCAAATCTGAAAGAGTTTGAACAAGATATCTATTCCACTGGTTTCTACCGCAATAAGGCAAAAAATATTATTGCCGCATCACGGATGATTGTTGAAAAGTTTGATAGCAAAGTGCCAGACAGTATGGAAGACCTTATCACTCTTCCGGGCGTAGCGCGCAAAACTGCCAATGTGGTATTGTCTGAAGTTTTCGATAAACAGTCAGGTATAGCGGTAGATATTCACGTAATTCGTCTCTCTAATTTATTAGGATTGACCGGAAGCAAAGATCCAAAGGTTATCGAGAAAGAACTGATGTCGGTTACTGAGAGAAAAGAATGGGGGAAGGTTTCCAATTTATTGATATTGCATGGTAGGAATATTTGTGTAGCCCGTCGCCCCAAGTGCAATTTGTGTAGCATTAGGGAGTTTTGCCCCTTCTTTCTTGAGTGAAGGTGAATAAAAATTGTTGAACCAAAAAAACAGCCCTCTCAGTTAGGGTTGTTTTTTGTATAGAGTTTGTAATTCTTATCTAGCAGTCTCTATAGAATCGAATACCGTTTCATTAACAACTGCGATGTCTTCCCATTTGAGTCCGGCAGCTTGGAATGCTTCCGCGGTAGGAATCCATGTTTTTCGACCATTCTTTATTTTGTAAACTTTATAGTCATCTACCTTTTGGACAAGTGTTACATCTTCAACTGTTCTTAAAAATGAATCTTTTTTCTTGAGAGATGTAGCTGGAGAAGCGGCAGGATTGGATGCGGCTATAGGAGTAGCAGTAAGACTGGAAGAAAGTGTAGGGTAAGTAGACGTGGCTGTATCAGCGTCTTTCGTACATGTTGTTGTAGCAAGGGCGGTGGCTGTTACACATGATGATAGGCATTCGCTTGCAGTCGGGCAAGAGGTGCTGGTAGTTGCCGCATCGCAACATTTACTTACTGTGTCGCAAGCATTTGAACAGTCTATAGCTTGCATACATGCGGTCAAACAATCTGAAAAGCCTGTGGTCGTAGGGGTAGATGCAGCCGTGGTGGTTGTATCAGCCGAGGTTTTTCCAGCGAGATAATCTGCCCAGGCTTGTGCCATTGAAGCAGCTGTGGTGGCAGCAGGAACGGTCGCCGTTCCTGTAGTTCCTGTTCCGGTGGTTGTTCCTGTGGTCCCTGTGTTGTTTGCATTGACTTGTGCAAGGTAGGTTTCCCAAGCCTTTGCCAATTCTGCAACGGAGTTGCTGGCAGCAGCAGCCTTGATCTGTGAAGCTGTGTCAGTGGCAGTCGTATCAGAACTAGTGGCAGCAGCGGTATTACATCTTGTCATATAATTCTGAAAATCCTCAGACCACTGGTCGTCAGTAGTATATTCGTCATATCCATAATCTTCAAGGAAGTCTTCATAAAGCTTCTCTGCCTCGTCTTGTGTAGACGAATTTACAGCTTCGTCGTAGTTAGCCAAATATTTATCCCAAGCTTCATCTAACGTAGATGCGGAATAGGTTTCGGTTTCACCGTTATTATTCACGAAAATATATGCATATTCGTAACTATCGGAGTTATTTGAAGAAATGTTTGAAGAATCATTTTGGTAATCACTTAAAAATGATTCTGCAAGATTCTCCCAATCCATATCTGAGAGTGAAGACATATCCCCTGCTTGTGAAGGTATGAATTGTTGCCAGTCCATGTTCATATTTTCAAGGAATTTATCTATTTGATTTTCGAATTCGCTTGATATGGAACTACTGTTGTCGTCGGTAAAATTTTGCCAAAGATTTTCAAGCTCTTTATTTGAGGTAGACGATTCAGTATTACTGCTATTGACACTCGTAAGTTTACTTATGTACCCATCTAAAGCTTCCTGTAGATTTCCATCAATAAGCGCTTGTATCTCGTCAATGTTTATAAGACTCTGTCCGTTCGAGCTATTTGAGCTATCCAATGACATCAAACTCTGTTGATTGGTAATGAGCAATTTTTTTCCGTTTTCGGTAATGCAGAAGAGATTGCCATCTTCGTCTGCGACGATGGTAGCTTCTTCATAAGTATCTTGTACATTATCGTTGGTGTCTTCGACTTCTCCCCAATCATAACCGCCCTCCGCAAAGGCGTCCGGGTTTGGAATCCAGAAGGCTTGGCTTCCGATAATTTCATAAACCTTATCTAATTGGTCTTTGATAAGTCTTATTTGATCTTGAATGCTTGTGAGAGTCTCTGCGTCTATTTCTTGTATGTTATCCCAATTATAGCCTTCGCTTGTAAATTCCTCCGCTGTTTCGATCCATTCTTTTTCGCCACCCTCAATGACGTAAACTTTTTCGTCATCCGGGAGTTTGATAAGAGTGCCGTCTGGAAGGTTAGAAGCGGTTGGGGCGGAATAATTAGCTTCCAAGTTATCGAGGTAAGTACTCAGATAATTTTGAAGGCTTTGTTCATCAGTAATGTCGGCATTGCTGAAGTTCAAATTCTTGAGATAGCTGGCAAGATATGTACTCAACTGCTCGTCGGTCAAGTTTGAGAAATCTTCGCCTGTTTCCAGCGCTGCAAAATTGTAGTTTGCAACATCAAAACTCGTAGCATATCCATCGATGTAAGCATTGATGTCAGCGGTGGTGAGATTTGTATCGATTGTTGAGGTCGTAGTAGTGGTGGTTGCCCCCTCGGCTAAGCAGGCTCCTTCACTACATCCAAATTCACAATCATAATATGAGGCATACCAAGAATCGTTCTTGCAGGTGTACTCTAAGAGCTTGCCGTTATCAACACATTTGTCGTAAGACCTAAAAATCCCGACGCGGTTTGCATCATGGACTGATCCCCTTGCAAAAAGATTCGAACCATCATCGGAATCGGTACAAGCGATACCAGTATTGGTTGTGGTGCTTTCCGCAGTGCGCGCGGAAGTTGCTGTCAGATCCTCGTTTCCTTGTTTGGCCATCGTTACTCCGTAGCCGGCAAGAAACATCGATATGACTGCAACAAAAAGTAATTTTTTGTTCATTTTTGTTTTTAGTTTTCTTAAATAAAAGAGCAAATGTATTTTGTCTCGTGCTACATAGGCGTAAAACTTAGATTGATAAATACAAAGAGCAATTTTTCTCACCTTCTGTGGTACTCTGATCGTTTAAAAGCGGGCAGAAATAAAAACACCCTTTAATTCGCCCGGTTTTCTTCATCTGTTATTACCATTATAGTCTAAAAAACGGCTTTTGTCAACGCGATGATTTTAGAGAATTCTCTGTAATATATATTGCTATTATTGGCTTGATATAGGTAAATAATGAGGTTAGAATGTCTCTTCGGCGCAGTTATGAATCATCATTTTATCCAAAACTTACTTTTATTCTTTAAATCTTCTTCCTCTTTTTTCTCATCAATGATTTTTTCACTCTTTTGAATGTCTTCGAGGGAGAACTCGAAGAGCTTCTTTGTTCTTGTCTCGAGATATTCGCTGTTATTCTTTGTCGGATCTTCAATTATTTCTGCCAGTAGCACTTTTAAAATCGCGCCGACTTTAGGTCCGGGTTGAATATTTAGAAATTTCATAATGTCTTTACCGTTTATCTTGAGCATTTTGGGAGAAATCGGATCCTTGCTTACCTTCTCAATCAAATATTCCAGATGACGAAGCTTATAGGGCTTGCCTTTCGGAGTGCCGCTTCCTAGACGGTCGGCGATGCGCAAATCCATCAGGTCTTTGAGGTTTTCTTTGCCAACTCTAGCGATGAGTCTCCTTACTCCGGCTTCTGAAACTTCGCCCGTATTATAGTAGAACATGTGATTCTTTACGAGCAAGGAAGTTTTTTCCACCACCTTAGTCGGAAATTTGAGCCGTCTGAGAATCTTTTCGGTAACCTTTGCGCCGACGTAGTCGTGGTTATAAAAAGTACTATCCTGTCCCTCCCCTGCCTTGGTTTGCGGTTTGGCGATATCGTGAAAAAGCGCCGCCAATCTGACCTCCAGTTTCTTGCTTGGGCAGAATTTAAGAGACATAATAGAATGCTCGTAGATAGTGTAGATGTGATGGCGGTTCTGCGCGACACCAACCCCCGCTTCCAGCTCGGGTATGATGTAGCTCAAGAGCCTTGATTCGCGGAGCAGCTCTATTCCCCTTGCCGGGTCTTCGGAGAGGATAATTTTTTGGAATTCATCGCGAATTCTCTCTTCAGAGATTTTTTCTAACCGTTCGGCGTTGCCTTGGATGGAGGAAAGAGTCTCTTTGTCTATTTCAAAGCCAAGCTGTACTGCAAAACGTACGGCGCGCAGCATCCTAAGCGCGTCTTCAGAGAATCTATCGTCGGGATTACCTACCGCCTTAACCAATTTTTTTTTCAGATCCTGTCTGCCTTCAAATACGTCGACTATCTCTTCTTTTCCTGCCTTTTCTCGCAGTGCCATGGCGTTGATCGTGAAATCGCGGCGCTTAAGGTCCTCTTCCAAGCTAGGGGTAAAGGCTACTTGGTCAGGGTGACGTCCATCGGAATACACTGTCTCTGTGCGATATGTCGTAATCTCAACCGTTTTGAGGTTGTCATTTTCCGTTTCGTCGTTTATTACCGTAACAGTGCCAAAAGTATTATTATAAAAGCTGTGCGGAAAAATCACCTGGATGTCTTCCGGCTTTGCGTCAGTAGTCATGTCCCAGTCTTTTGGAATTTTGTCCATCAAAAAATCGCGTACCGGTCCACCTACGACATAAGCTTCAAAACCGCTCGCCTCTAATTTTGCACTGATTAATTGTATTTCTTGCGGTATTTTCATATTTTGAGTCTAGCACACATTTTTTGCGGTGTCATCTAATTAAATAGTTGTATGGAGGGTAGCCCCAGCTTTATCTTCATTGACTTTGATGCTCAGTTTGCTATAGTTGAGTATGTTGTATCCCCCGTTCTCGTAGTTCAACGGATAGAACGGAAGCCTCCTAAGCTTCAGATACAGGTTCGATTCCTGTCGAGGACACATGTTTATACTGTTGAATCTTTACAATTTATTATAATCGGTTATACTTTTTAAGTAATTTGGGCCTGTAGCTTAGTTGGTAGAGCGCCTCCATGGCATGGAGGAGGTCAGGAGTTCGAGTCTCCTCAGGTCCACATTGAATAGCAGACGTTTTTGACATTTGTTTTTTGTTGAGAACCTCTTTTGATATGACGCGTAGATTCTACCTTGAACTGCAATTTTTCCCTTCAACAAAAACCTCGTAAGGGGTTAAATAGCCAAGTCTTTTTCTGGGACGATTGTTGATAAGCAGAACGGCTTTATCAACGTCCATTTGTGTC